>JAZLLL010000029.1:0-7195 GCA_045598125.1 Methanobrevibacter sp.
ATTATCTTCTTTTTTATATTTCTATTCAAAGTCTTGTTCGTATATTGTATTATTGTTTGTATGTATTGGGATAATTTAGTTAATTTTATATGGTTTAATTTTAATATTATATTTAATGTTTAATTTTAATTAACATTGTGGGGTATTATATGGTAATATATAGATGTGAATTCTGTGGATATGAATTTAATGAAGAACAAAATGGTAAATTAATAAGTGAAATTGAGGAATGTCCTATTTGTAAACATCCTCCTAACAATTTTAAAGAAATTGAAGGTCAAAATGAGGAAATTGATTTAAAGATTAAAAAACATCCTTTAGAGTATCCTAGTGAAACTGCAAGAGTTGATGTGTCTATTTCTCACATGATGGATATTCATAGAATGGCTGTTAATGGAAGTTCTATAATAGATTCTATGTCTACTAAAATTCCAATTATCAACTGGGATGATATTTTAATAATTGCTAATCAACTTAATCCATTACCTCTTAGTGAAGATATAAATATAAATACAACTACAATTATTGGTAAATCTGCTAGACAGCCTATGGTTATAGAAAACCCAGTTTACATTTCTCATATGTCTTTTGGTGCATTATCTTATGAAACTAAAATAGCTCTTGCTAAAGGGAGTTGTATTGCTAAAACTGCTATGTCTAGTGGTGAAGGTGGAATTTTAGAAGAAGAATTAAAAAGTAGTTATAAATATATTTTTGAATATGTTCCGAATAAATATAGTTTAACTAAAGAAAATCTTTTAAATTCTGATGCTATTGAAATTAAAATAGGTCAAGGAACTAAACCTGGAATGGGCGGTCATTTACCTGGTGAAAAAGTAACTAAAGAAATTGCTAAAATAAGAGGAAAAGCTCAGGGTGAAGATATTATAAGTCCATCTATTTTTGATGAAATTCAATCAAAAGAAGATTTAAAATTTTTAGTTTCAAATTTAAGGGATGAATCTGAGGGAAAACCTATTGGAATTAAAATTGCAGCTGGAAAAATTGAAAAAGATTTGGAGTATTGTTGTTTTGCTGAACCTGATTTTATTACTGTAGATGGTAGAGGTGGAGCTACAGGGGCAAGTCCAAAAATTATAAGGGATTCTACATCCATTCCTACAGTTTTTGCTTTGTATAGGGCAAGAAAATATTTAGATGATAATAAAATTAAGAATATTGATCTTGTGATAACTGGAGGTCTTAGAGTATCTTCTGATTTTGCTAAAGCATTAGCTATGGGTGCTGATGCAATAGCTATTGCTTCTGCTCCATTAATGGCTGCTGCTTGTCAACAATATCGTATATGTGGTACAGGTGAATGTCCTGTTGGTGTAGCTACTCAGAATGAAAGTTTAAGAAAAAATTTAAAAATAGAAAAAGCTTCTCAAAGAGTAGCTAATTATTTAAATGTGTCACTTGAAGAAATTAAAACTTTTGCAAGGATTACAGGTAATAAAAATATTCATGATTTATCTACTGTAGATTTATCTACTTTTAATAGTGAAATTTCAAATTATACTAATATTCCTCATGTTTAGTTTTAATACTTAATATTTTTTATTTTTAGTTTTTTTTTAAATTATTTTTTATTTTTATTAAAAATTATTATGTATTTTAAAAATATTTTAAAATATTAGTTTAAGTTTTAACTATTAAAACTAAATTTAATAATAAAAAATAAGATTAAGGATTACAAAATTTACATGGTTGATATCCTTGTTTAATTGCATCATTTCTATTATTAAAAGTTATTTTATTATAATCAGATATTTTTTTAGCCCATTTACAAGAAGGGTCATGAAATTTATTAGAATTTTTACTTCCAATATATTTACTTCTATTTTTACTTACATCAGAATTACTTCCACTATCTTTATTAATAGAATAGCCAGTATTTATACTGCTTGGTTTTGAAGCAATACTAATGGATTTGTAGATATTGCTTACATTTGATTCCCATTGATAAGGATTAAATTCACTAGGGGGAATATACATAATCTCAGCAAGATTTTCTTTTAAGAGCATTTCATTTAAGTTTTTATTATCTATAATAACAACGGCTAAAGTTCGCCCATATTTATCTGATTTTTTATAATCATCAACATCTAAACTTACTTTTTTATTTAAACATAATTTTTTAACAAAGTTTTTAGATGTGTTATATCCTTCTACTCCTCTTTCAGGTGTGTTAACTCCAACAAACCTAATTTTTCCAACACCTTCTACATATATTGTATCACCATCAACAACTTTTGTACAAATTCCACTTAATTCTTTTCTACAAGTAGTATTATTATAGTTGTCTAAAATCTCATTTTTTGAAAGGTTAGAATATTTTGAATAAGAAATTTTGTGAGAAAATCCAGTTCCAGTATATGCACTACTTATTGTAATAAATCCAATTCCAATTATTAAAATAATTAATATTGATATAATTTGTTTTCTTTGTATTTTCATTTTTTACCTCCCTATATTATTGGATGTACTATAATTTAACTTTAATTATTATATATTTTATGATTTGATTTTTATAAGTATAATGGATGGTTAAGAGTATTATTTTAAATTTTTAATTTAAATAATCTTAAAATATTATTAAATTTATAATATTAAATTTCTGATTTTAATAATCTTAAAATATTATTAAATTTATAAAATATTATATGAATAAAATATTAAATTGTTTTGGGAGAATCAATTATGGAAAATAAACTAATTCAATTAAACTTACCTGAGTATGAGATTAAATGGCATCCTCAAATAAAAGGACTTCAAATTATTGAGGGAAAAAATAATTTCCCTATTAGTTGGTTAAATCAACAAGGATATTGTGAGTATAGTATATATTTGGAGAAATTTAAAGGAATACTTGTTGCACCTACTCAAGCTATGACCACTGGTACTAATGAACATCAGAAACTTGAAGATAAATTTAAGGAAACTGCAACTCCTTCAACATTTAAAGAAGCATTTGATTTATCTAGAGAAAAAAAGATTTTATCTCGTGAAATGTTTGTTATAGATTGTGAAGAAGGAATTAGGGGATTTATTGATGAAATTTGGATGATGCCTGATGAAATTGTTATTATTGATGATAAACCAGGTAATAAAGCTTATCCTTCAACTATAAATCAGGTTCTTGCCTATTGTTTGGCATTTAAAAATATGGTTGGTGAAGATTCTCGTAAAATTAGGGCTGCTCTTAGAGAAAGAGGTACAGATAATATATTTTGGTCTGAAGAATTTGATGAAGATAATGAAGCAAGGATTAAATTTTTAATTCATAGAATGCATAGATTATTTGAAGGTAAAAAACCATTTATACCTACTAAAAATTCAAATAAATGTAAAAGTTGTAGATACCAAAGTTATTGTGAGCATAAGAAATAATTAGTTATTTATTAGGTTATTAATTAAATGAGTATTAGATATTATGGATAATAAATATTTTTCAGATTTTAAAATGTCTGTTGATTTAAAAAAAGCTATTGAACGTATGGGATTTGAAGCACCTACAGAAATACAAAGTTTAGCTATTCCGTATGCTTTAAATAAAAAAGATATTATTGGTCAAGCAAAAACAGGAACTGGTAAAACTATTGCTTTTGGAATTCCAATTTTAAATAAATTATTTTTAAAAGATAAATCTCCACAAGCTATTATAATATGTCCAACAAGAGAATTAGCTATTCAAGTTTCAAAAGAGATTAAAAGATTAGGTCAATATATGGATAATTTAAAAATTTTAGCTATTTATGGAGGTCAACCTATAGGTCGTCAGATTAGAGTTCTTAAAAAAGGAGTACATATTGTTGTAGGGACTCCTGGTCGTATTATTGATCATATTAATAAAAAAACTTTAGATTTAAGTGGAATTGAAACGGTTGTTTTAGATGAAGCTGATGAAATGTTAGATATGGGTTTTAGAGAAGATATTGAAAAAATTTTAAAATTAACTCCAAAACAAAGACAAACTTTATTATTCTCTGCTACTTTTCCAAATGAAATAAAAAGTTTAGCTAAAAAATATCAAAATAATCCTAAGCATTTGAAAGTTTCTAATAAAGAACTAACTGTTTCTAAAATAGAACAATATTATTTTGAAGCAAGGGAAAAACAGAAATTAGATACTTTAACAACAATCTTAAATGCATATGATTTAAAATTAACTCTTATATTCTGTAATACTAAAAGAAGAGTAGATAAACTTGTTGGAGATTTAAAATCTAGGGGTTATGATGTTGGAGGTATTCATGGAGATATGAAACAAGAAATTAGAGATAAAGTCATGTCTAAGTTTAGACATGGTAAACTTAATATTCTTGTTGCTACTGATATTGCTGCTCGTGGAATTGATGTTCTTGATATTGAAGCTGTTTTTAATTATGATTTGCCTCATGATAATGAATCTTATGTTCATAGAATTGGTAGAACAGGTAGAGCTGGAAAAAGTGGTTATGCATTTACTTTTGTTGCTGGAAAAGAAATTTATCGTCTTCATGATATAGAGAAATATGCTAAGATTAATATTATTGAGAAAAAAGTTCCTTCATTTAAAGAAATGGATGAAATTAAAAATAATTTAGTGTTAAATAAGATTGTATACACTATTGAACATGATAATATTAATAATGAGGTTCCAATAATTGAAGAATTAATTAAAGAAGGTTATAATCCAATAGATATTGCTTCTGCACTATTAAAATTACAAAAAGAAAAATAATTTTATAAATTAAGGTTAAATTTATAAAAAAAGATTAATTAAAAGAATAATTAGAGTAGTGAAGCAGATACAACAACTGTTTCAATATTATTTTCTTCTAATTTTTTACTAATATTTTTGCTCATATCTCCAACAGAGATTAATAAAATATTTAATCCTTTTTTATTTGCACTTAAAATAGAATTAGTTACTGCAAATTCAATATCTACAGGTATATTTAAGTTATTTGCAATGGCATGAGATATGGTACCAATAGCAGCAACTCTATCAATTTGTTCTAAACCATATTCTTTATGTTTTTCTTCATAAATTTTTTTTATTTTATTTAAATCTGCAACTTTGGATCCGCCTTGTTTTATGGGAGGGACATTAATAATTAATACAGAGCTTTTTTTTATATCAATGGTTCCTCTAAGATTAGTTAATGCAACATCAAATCCTTTTTTAGTATCTGATATTACTTCTGCTTGTGCTGATTCATTAGTATTTAAAGTAGTATATAAAAGACCATCTTTCATAAATAATCCTACTTCCTCACCTTCTTTTAAATCTTCAGTAGCAATAGCTGGCCAAACAGATTTATAATAATTCATTGTTTCGAGAACAGAGTCTGAGTATTTCTTAAGAGTTATAGCATCTTTTTTAACTTTTAATATTCCTTTTTGAGTTATTTTATATGGTGATCTTCCATCTTTTGATGTAATATATCCTAATTCTGTTAAAGTTTTAATATTTTCAGATACTGCTTGTATTGTAATTCCTAATCTTTGAGCTAAATCTTTTTGTTTTAGATGAGGCTCTTGTTTTGAAATTTCACTTAAAATCTGAAAATGAGTTAATGCACCTCTTTTTTTAAATACTTCCATATTGTGTCTCCTATTGTCTTTTTAATATATTATAATCTTTAATTATAATATTGGTTAAATATTGTTTTAATATATTTATTGAATTATAAGTATATAATTATTATCCTATTTATTATATCTATTTATTGTTAGATTGGATTATCTTGAGTTATATATTATGTTTAGTTTTAATTTTTAAATATCAATTAATCCTTCAAGTTTTTCATCCATTAACTTTAAAAATTCGTCTTTTTTATCTTTTGGTATGTAAGCACCACAAGCTACATCGTGGCCTCCACCATTGCCTCCTAATTTTTGAGATATTTCTCTAATAATATTACCAAAATGTATTCCACTATAAGCTAAAAGTCTTGAACAACGTAAGGATATCTTATAATCATCATTATCCTCATTAACTTGGGTATATGCAATTATTGGTTTTTTCCAATCACCATAACTTAAAATCATTCCTGCAATTGTACCAACGACATTACTTTTAATTCCAGTTCCATCAAAATATTGGATGTTTTTCATTTGAATAATATTATTGTTATCTTCCATTTCCTGTATGTTTTCTGCTAAATAACGTCTATGTTCTCTTGAGATAAGTTGAAGTTCATCTAGATAAACTCCACGATTTCCTTTTAAGATTTCTAAAGCAACATCTGATCTATCATTTCTTACACAAGCATTCATAGCTGTTGAAAATTCAGATGCATCTCTTAAAGGACTATTATCATATTCTTTTAAAAATTCATAAGAATCTGAAACAATTAACTTAGGAATATATTGAACATACTTTCCTGGAACTTCTTTTGATAACATCATTACTAGTTCTGAGAAGAGTTTTCCTTTTTGTTCATTGGTTAAATCACTTAGTGTTGTTGTTTTATCTCCAATTTTTCTAGGAATTCCTAATTTTTCTAAAATAGCTATTGTTTCATTTTTATTATTGGTAATAGGTAATTTCACATCACTAAAATAAGACAATGCTACAAATAATGGTCTTGTTTGTCTCCCATATAATGATAAGTCATTGATTGAACGTACATAGCCTTCACATTCTGCATCTTTTAGAATATATCTATTTAATCCTTCAAGTTTTCCAGTTTTACTATTTTGCATATCTCCAATAGCTGCTAAAACGCCAATCCAACTTAAATCAATATAACCAAATTCTTTTGCTAGAAGATAAGATAATCCTCCACCACAAATATCTGTTGAACCATTAATACCATAATGATTTGGATTAATTTCTAAATACTTAAAATCTACAGTGTTTTCAAAATTTAAATCTCTAAGAGGGGGGTGATGATCAAGAACAATTATTTTAGAGTTTTTATGTGCATTTTTAGTTATATTTTGACCAGAACCTAAATCTGAGAAGATTGTTAATTCATGTTTTATATCTAAATCTTCAAGTTTATCTAAGTTAACTATTTCTATTTCATGTTCTTTTCCTAATCTGGTTAATATGGTGGATAGTATAGCTCCTGCAGAAATTCCGTCACAGTCAGTATGACTATAAATTTTAATATCTTCAGACTTTTCTATAAGTTCTTTTGCCTTTTTGTACTTTTCTTTCATTAGTTCTGGCAATATATTGTCCATTTTTTTTACCTTT
>JAZLLL010000030.1:0-3864 GCA_045598125.1 Methanobrevibacter sp.
GCAAATGATGAATGTTATGAACTTGATATATACAACCTTAAAGAAAATATTGATTTAAGTCATTATAATGTATTAAATATAAAATATGAAGAAAATAAAACAGTAGTTTACATTTCAAATGAATATAATGAAATGGAATTATTAAATAATTTAGGTCAAAAACTAAGTGGAAAATGTGATAGTTATTCGTTAACATGGAACATATATTCATATATTAACAAACATACTACACTTTAATAAAATAAAATAAAAAATAACTAATGCTAAAAAATAATAAATTAAATAGGGATATAATAAAATAATAGCTAAAAACTTAAAAATAAATTAAAATATAAAATAATAGAAATCGAGGAAATTCTATGAAAATAAGTATTATCATACCAACTTACAACGAAGAGGAATACTTGCCAAAACTACTTGAAAGTATTAAAAAACAAGATTTTACAGATTATGAAGTTATTGTAGCTGATGCAAATTCAACAGATAATACAAAAGAAATAGCTATTAAATATGGTGCAAAATTAGTTGAAGGAGGCCTACCAGGAATTGGAAGAAATAATGGTGCAAAAATAGCAAAAGGAGAATTACTTTTATTTTTAGATTCTGATTTAGAGCTTACACCAAATTATATTAAAAAAGTTGTTAGAGAATTTGAAGAAAAAAATTTAGGAATTGGTATTACACAAATGACACCTCTTTCTGAGAAAACAAGAGATATTTTTCTTCATAACTTAGCAAATTGGTTTATGATTTCTGTTGAAAATATCAAACCTCATGGTGCAGGTTGCTATGGAATAATAGCTAAAAAATCATTACATGAACTATGCAATGGATTTAATGAGAATTTAGATTTTGGTGAAGATACTGATTATATAGAAAGATTAGCAAATATAGAAAAATTTAAAGTACTTAGAACTGCAAAAATCGGAGTATCAACTAGAAGACTTGAAGAAGAAGGATTATATACTCTCTTAAAACAATATGGAAAAAGTACATACAATGATTTTAGAGGAAAACGAACCTCTGCTAAGGATTTAAATTATAATTTTGGCCATAATGATAATAAAAAACTAAAAATATCAACACTATCAGAAACAAATAACAAAATCCAAAAAGAAAATAATAAAATCAAAACAGATAAAGAAAATAATAAAATCCAAAAAGAAGAAAATTTAATAGATTCAAGAAGAAAAAAAGTATTTTATTCAGTTTGTGGAGAAGGAATGGGACATGCCATAAGAAGTGGTGTTATCCTTGAAGAACTTACCAAAAAACACGATGTTTATATCTTTTCAAGTGATAGAGCTTATGAATATTTAAACTCAAAATTTGAAAATGTCTTTGAAATAGGTGGATTTAATACAGTTTATGAAAATAATACTGTACGAACTAAAAAAACATTCTTTAAAGCATTAAAAACTAATCCAACAAATCTAAAGGAAGGATATAATGTTTTATATAAAAAAGCTAAAGAATTGAACCCAAACATAATAATTTCTGATTTTGAAAATTATTCTAGTATGGTAAGTAATATATTAAAAATCCCCCTAATAAGTGTGGATAATATACATATGCTTGCAGAAACTGAATATGAATATCCTGAACATCATAGAATTGATATGGTAACTGCAAAAGCAGTAGCAAGAGCATATATATTAAGACCAGAAAGATATATTATGACAAGTTTTTTTTACCCTCCCTTGAAACATCCACAAAAAAGTGCAATTTATCCGCCAGTTCTTAGAAAAGAAATATTAAATTTAAAATCAGAAGAAGGAAAACATATTTTAGTTTATCAAACAAGCAAAACTAGTATCAATCTTATGGAAGAATTAAAAGAGATAAATGAAGAATTCATTCTTTATGGGTTTAATAAAGATATAAAAGACAAAAACTTAACTTATAGGAAATTCAATGAAGACCAAATATATGAAGATATGAGAACTGCAAAAGCTATTATTGTAAATGGTGGTTTTACTATGATTAGTGAAGCTATTTATCTCAAAAAACCAGTTTACTCAACACCAGCTAAGAAAAACTTTGAACAAATACTAAATGGTTTCTATGTTGATAAATTAGGATATGGTGAAATGCATAAAAGCTTAAATGGAAAAAATATTAAAGAATTTCTTAAAAAATTAGATGTATACAAAGAAAATCTTAAAAATTACAAACAATATGATAATAAAGCTATTTTAGAAGATATAGAAGAAAGTATTCAAAAATATGCTAAAAATTAGATTCAAAATAAGACAAATTTAAATAAAAAAAACTAAAATTAAAGATATTCAAAAATTTAAAAGATAAAGATATTTATAAAAAAATAATAAAAAACTAATTATAGATGTAAAAAATAATTGTTAAATTATTTAACCTAAAATTAGACATTAATTAATTTATAATGTAACTCCCATTTCGAGTTGTTCAGTTAATTCTTTATATCTGTTTCTGATAGTAACTTCAGTTACACCAGCTATTTCTGCAACATCTCTTTGTGTTTTACGTTCACCTAAAAGCACAGATGCAATGTATAATGCAGCAGCAGCTACACCAGTTGGACCTCTACCAGAAGTTAAACCTTTTTCCATTGCTTTTTCGATAATCTCAATAGATTTAGATTGAACTTCACCAGATAAACCCAATTCACTTGCAAATCTTGGAACATAATCTACAGGAGAAGTAGGAGGTAATTTAATATTTAATTCTCTAGTTAAAAATCTGTAAGTTCTTCCAACTTCTTTTTTAGTTACTCTTGAAACTTCTGCAATTTCATCTAAAGTACGAGGTACTTTACATTGTCTACATGCAGCATATAATGAAGCAGCAACGACTCCTTCAATACTTCTACCACGGATAAGTTTGTTTTCTACAGCACTTCTATAAATAACAGAAGCAGCTTCCCTTACACTTCTTGGAAGACCTAATCTTGAAGAATCCCTATCTAATTCACTTAATGCAAATGCTAAATTTCTTTCAGTTGCACCAGAAATTCTAATTTTTCTTTGCCATTTTCTTAAACGATACCATTGAGCCCTATTTCTTGCAGGAATATCTCTCCCATAAATATCTTTATTCCTCCAATCAATCATAGTACTTAAACCTTTATCATGAATAGTATAAGTAATTGGAGCTCCTACTCTTGTACGTTTATCTCTTTGCTCATGATCAAATGCTCTCCATTCTGGACCCATATCTACAAGATTTTCATCAATAACTAAACCACAATTAGCACAAACAACTTCTGCTCTTTCATAATCACCAATCAATTCTTCAGATCCACATTCCGGACATTTTGTTTGTTTTTCAGTAGCAGAAACATCGTGTTGCATAATTTCTTTTCCAGAGATATTATTTTGAGATTCATTAACCTCATTTTGGGATTTTTTTACCGTGTTACCATCTCCATTTATTTTTTTATATTGTTCTTCTTATTAGAAGACTTATTTTTCATATTCCTATTAGAAGACTTATTTTTTCTTCTTTTATTTCCTTTAGATTTATTTTGATTTCTAGATTTCTTAGGATTATTAGAAGATTTAGATTTTTTAAATTGCTTAGTTTCTTTTTTAGTAGAAACAAATAATTTTTCACCACATCTATTTTCAAGATCTCTTTTATTAATGGATTTATAAATATTTACAGACACATAGGGACTTTTTACTGGTCCAAAAACACCACTAACTCTACCAATTTTATTTTTATCATTAGTAAAAACAAAAGCACCAGCAGGTGGAGTTTTATTTGTTTTTACAATTAGTTTATTTGAATTCGCAAGATGTAAAATATTCCCTAAAACTTTCATAAAAACACACAAAAAGTAATTAAAATTAGATAATAGTACAATATATTATTAACTACGTTATA
>JAZLLL010000031.1:0-4855 GCA_045598125.1 Methanobrevibacter sp.
AAAAATTAGAAATAAAAAAAGATAGAAAATGAAAAAAATTAAAATATATTAATATTCTACAATATTTTTAGTGAAATTATAAGCAAAATTTGGACATGAACAAGCATGAATATGAATATAATTAGCTAAAGTATTACCAACAGAAATACCATCTAACTTATTATAAGAACCCCTTCCACGTAAAATATTAAAAACTAAATGTGCATTACTATCTAAATTCAATTTAGTATAATGAAACTCATGTCCTCTAAAAATATCACCTTTTTGAGAAATCAAATTATCTTGATTAGCTTCCGATACAATATAATTTAAACCTTGAACCTTAGATGTCATCTCCGAAGAATAAGGAATTGCATTAACCATATTAAAATTATCAATAGATTTTGAAAGATATATTAGACCTCCACATTCCCCATAAATAGGAAATCCATTATCATGAAAATCTTTAATAGATTTTAACATAGAATTATTATTAGATAAATCTTTTTTAAAAACTTCAGGATAGCCTCCACCAATATAAAGACCATCAGAATCTGGAAGTTCATAATCATTATATGGAGAAAAATATATTATTTTAGCATTATTATCTTCTAAAGCTTCAATATTTTCTTGATAATAAAAAGAAAATATTTCATCTTTAGCAACAGCTATTTTAAGATGTGATTTTTGATCAGATTTCCAAAGTTCCCCTACTTTAGCATTATTAGTAACAGGAAGATTAATAGCATTATTAGAATTTTTATTAAAATCATCTTCAACTGACTCAATAGCAATATTAATATTATTTTTAATAGTATCCTTAGAAGAGATTTTCATAATATTTTTAAGAGCATCTAAATCTACATATTCCTCAACTATATTTCCCCATAAACCTATACTATTAGATATACGTTCTTTTTCTAAAGCAGGAACCAAACCTAAATGTCTCTCTTCAACAGCAATTTTATCATTTCTAGGAATTCCCCCAATAACTTGAACACCCGTAAGCTTCTCTACAGCCTCTTTAGCTTTTTTATAGTGCCTATCTCCTTTAACTTTATTTAAAATAACTCCTTCTATACGTATATCTGGATCAAGAGATTTAAAACCTAAAACTATAGCAGCTGCACTTTTAACTAAACTACGAGCATCCATTAATAAAACAACAGGAGCATCAAGAGCTTTAGCAACAGATGCAGTATTACCTATATCCCCAACAGGACTAATACCTTCATAAAGACCTCTAACACCTTCAATTATAGCCATATCTGCATTAGATTTCTTCATTGCTCTTTTAAACAAATTAATAATTTGAGCTTTGTTCATAAAAAAAGAATCTAAATTACGAGATATATTTCCAGTAGCAATAGTATGATAAGAAGGATCAATGAAATCAGGCCCTACTTTAAAAGCTTGAACATTATTTTCTTTAGAAAGTGCTTTCATAATACCTGTAGATATAGTAGTTTTCCCAACAGCACTTCCTGTACCAGCTAAAACAACTTTCATATATATAAATTATTTAATAATTTATATAAGCTTTCTTATAAATATTAAAAAATAATAAAAACAAGAAAATTAATAGTATAAAATTTAATAAAAATAATCAATAAATAATATAAAACAAAAACTTAACAGATACTAACAATAAAAAAATAATTAATAAAATAAAGGATATAACTAAATAATAAAAACTAGGAAATAACCTTAAAACTAGAAAAATATATTCTACAATATCTAATATAAAAATATAGATTATATTCAACATTAGAAGAGATTTAATAAAATATTAAAGGAGCTAATAAATGAATACTTTAAATAAAATGCAAGTTTTAAGTGATTCAGCACAATATGATTTATGTGATTATGTGAATCATAACAAAAGCTCCCAAGTTAATTTACCGGGGATATACAATGCAATTGGACATAATGGATGTCAAATTCCTCTTTTTAAAACATTAATGACAAATAAATGTAAAAATGATTGTAAATATTGTATAAATCAGAGCAAACGTAATTTTACAAGGTTAGAACTTGAATCTGAGGAATTAGCCAAAGTATTTCTTAATTATTACAACAATAACTATGTAAATGGGCTCTTCTTAAGCTCTGGAATATCAGACAATATAGAAAAAACAATGGAAAAAACCATAGAAACTGCAAGAATACTTAGAAAAGACTATGGTTATCAAGATTACATACATTTAAAAATAGTTCCAGGAGCTTCAAAAGATTCAATTAAAAGAGCCATGTCTCTTGCAGATAGAGTTAGTATAAACATAGAAGCAGCGAGTAAAGATGGATTAAGTGAATTATCTTCAACAAAAGATTATAATAAAGACATTTTAAAAAGATTAAAATGGATAGATTCAATTGGGAAAAGAAATCCTGAGCTTGTAAAATCTGGGACAACAACTCAACTAATTATAGGAGCTAATAATGAAACAGATGAAGATGTTCTAAGAAGAATGGAATATTTATACAAAAAAACAAACTTAAAACGCAGTTATTTTAGTGCATTTACACCAGTAGAAGGTACTGATTTAGAAAAAAAAGAAGCATGTAATAAAGATAGAACTGGACAATTATACCATGCAGATGCTCTTTTAAATGAATACAACTTCAAATTAAATGAAATAATTTTTAATGAAGAAGGATTATTATCCTTAAAAGAAGATCCTAAAATATTAGCTGCTAAAGAAATGGATATTTTCCCTGTAGAAATTAATTCAGCCCCTTATATTGAATTAATAAGAGTTCCAGGTATTGGAATAAAATCAGCACGAAAAATAATATCTATTAGAAAAAAAATGCCTTTTAGAAACTTATCAGACTTACAAAAGATAGGTGTAGTTGTAAAAAGAGCAGAACCTTATATAAAATTAGATGGAAAATATCAAAGTGCATTAGATAATTACTAACCGATATACAATTTAATTAAAAAAAAGATATACAATAAAATTAATAATAAAAAAATAAAATAGAATAAAAAAAGAGAGTTTATTTTATAAATGGTCAAATAAAGTCCAAATTTCAGGATACTTATCTGCAAGAGCATCTTCAATTAATTGAGAAGCTTCATTACTAATACTAAATTCGGGTTCTGTTTTTCTTAAGTATCTTAATACAGCAGCTGCTTTAGCAGACCACAAGGTTATTCTTGGATTAGATTCAACAATTTCAATAACCTGACATAGACTTTTTTCCTCTTTTTCAGACAATAAAACATCTACATCATTTTCCTTAATTGTAGCTTCCATATTTTGAATATCTTCGCTAAATTTTTCAATATTATTAATAGTTTCTTTTTGAATTTCAGGAGTATTTTTGAAAGTCTTTACATTTTCATCAGATTTATCTTCAGTAAATTTTTCATTAGTTAATTCATTAATTAAATTTTCTTGATTTTCATCTTTCTGAACTTCAAAAGAATTTTCAACAGATTCTTTAATAGAAGAATTAGAAGATTTTTTATTATTTATTTTATTAAAATCTTCTTTATTCCCTAATTTATTATTTGGATTATCCATAGATTTAATATTTGAATTTTTTTCTAAATTTTCAGTTTTATCCAGCTTTTTTAGTTCTTGAGATTTTTTAGACTTTTTAGATTTTTTAGAACCCCTAGATCTTTTAGACTTTTTAGAATTTTTAGTTTCATTAGACTCCTTAGAATTCTTAGGCTCCCTAGAATCTTTAGACTCCTTAGACTCCCTAGAATTATAATCTTCTTGAGTCTTTTTTACATTATTAGACTCTTCGATTTCATCTTTTTTAATAATATCTTCAAGACTTAATGGTTCTTCATCAGGTTCTGAAGAAATATCAGGAATCAAAGAATCTAAACCCTTCCCTAAACCAGAATTTTTCACCATAAAATAACCTCTTTTATTTATCCATGAAAATTAAAATACTTCTAAATGAAATTAAATAACCTACTTTATATTAACTAGTTAATTAATTATCTAATGATAAAAATTCTCTAGCTAAACTTAAATATGCTCTTGCACCCCTACTTTCAGGATCATAAGCTAAACATGGCTTACCATAACTTGGAGCTTCAGCTAAACGAACATTTCTTGGAATTACAGATTTAAAAATATATTCAGTGCCTTTGAAGTACTTTTTAAGTTCCCTATAAACTTCACGTCCTAAACGAGTTCTTGAATCATATAAAGTTAAAAGAATACCTTTAATTGGAGAAGGACTTCTTAAACGAGTTTCAACAAGATTAATAGTATTCAATAAATCAGCTAATCCTTCTAATGCAAAATATTCTGCTTGAATAGGTATTAAAACACTATCTGAAGCAACTAATGCATTAATTGTAATAATTCCAAGAGAAGGAGGTAAATCAATAATAATATAATCAAAAATATCTTTAATCGGAGCTAATAACTCTTTTAAAACAATATGATAATTATCTTCCTTACTTAATTCAACTTCTAAACCACTTAAATCAATATTACTAGGAAGAATAAAGAGATTATTAATATTTGTAGGAATTGTAGCTCTTTCGACACTACACTTTTTAACAAGCGCTGAATAAACAGTTCTTTTTAAATCATTTTTATTAACTCCAAAACTAGTTGTAGCATTAGCTTGAGGATCCATATCAACAACAAGAACTCTTTTACCTAAATTAACTAAAGAAGTAGCTAAATTAACTACTGTTGTAGTTTTACCACAACCACCTTTTTGATTCATAACAGCTATAATTTCTCCCATTTAAATTCTCCTTATTACTCAATCAGTATATACTGAGAAAATTTTTAAAACTATACTTAAAATCTATTTGATATGTATAAATATATGTTTAAAATATCATAATTAAAACTTTTTATTAATAAGTTATTTTTTATAACTTATATTTTAT
>JAZLLL010000032.1:0-8513 GCA_045598125.1 Methanobrevibacter sp.
TAAATAGAATTATTAATATTACAGTTATCCTTTATTTAATTAATTAATTAATTAATTATTGTTTATGTGGTGTGATTATGGATTTTAAAAAAAATGTCAATATGTTAAATTTAAACAAAGTAGATTTAATATCTCTGTTTGTTCTACTTATATTTTCTATAATTATATCAATTAATCTTATTAATTTTAATATGGGTCTTGGTATTTATTGTTCAGATGTTTTTGTTTATCTTATAAATTCATTAAGTTTTGCAGGATTTAATATTAAATCTACTTCAACTATGTATTTATCTCCTATTATTTGCTTTTTAACTTCAATTCTTATAAGATTGGGGTTACATAATGAATTATCTATTTATATTGTTACTTCTTGTTTTGGAATTTTAGGAAATATTGGTTTATATATATTTTTAAAAAATAAGTTTTCATCTATTTTAAGTTTAACTGGAGCTATTTTATTTGGAAGTTTCACTTTGAATTTACTTTGGTGGGGAAATGGTAGTTTAGATATTCCTGCAGTTGCTTTATCTATTTGGGTAATTATTTTCTCAATTGTTGCTATTGATAAGAATCCCAAATTTTATTTAATTGCATTTCCATTATTTGTAGTTGCAATTTTTACACGTTATACAACTGCATTTATTTTACCTCTAATTTTATTGTATTATTTTACTAAACATGACTTCTTTGTTTATTTAGATAATTTTATATCTGATAGATATTCTTTTAAAAGAGATTTTAAAACTTTTTTCAAATCAGATAATTTTAAATATTTGTCTATTGGTATTCTTTTAGCTATTATTTTAGTTGTATTGATAATTAGTGTTATTTTATCTTTTGGTTCTCCATTATCCTTTTTAACTCAAACTTCAACTTTTGTTTCTGGATCTAAAGGAGAATTAATAGATAATGCTTACACTACGGATACTTTATTTTATCTTCATGAATTTTTAAATTTTTTATTTGCAAATAAAATAGTATTCGATAATTTAATTCCAGTTATATCTAATACAAATTACTTAGCTTATTTAATTTTAGGGATTATTATTATTGGTATGAGTATAGGTATTTATAATTTTGTATATAGGTTGAAATTTAATTTAAATGATAATAATAATAATTTTTATTTTAAAACAAGATATTTTTCCAAGTTTCTACTCTTGTCTTTTATATTTTGTATTTTAATTGGAATAGTATCTTTTAAAATTAATTCAATAATAACAATTACATTCTTATTAATTTCTCTTGTAATTTTATTTGCTATTTTAGTGAATTATTTTAATAGAGAAGATTATTCATTAACTGCATTGGCTTTAGCATGGTTTTAAATTTATTTTTTATTCTTTACATTTTTAAATATTAAAGTTAATAGATATATTATTCCCTCACTTCCAGGTTTTGTATATTTTGTAGTTTATTCTATTGATTTTATTTTAAAATTATTGTCTGGGGATACTAGTGAGAATATAAAAATTAATTTATTAACTTCTGGTTCTAAGGTTAGTGGAAAAGTAGGTAAAAATATTTTAAATAAGTTTAATAGTAGATATCTTATTAAAAATATTATTCCAATTATTTTAATTGTTTTATGTGTTACTTATGCATTTTCTTTTACTAGCACTGTTGAAGTAGATGAGAATATTAAAGCTCCTGAAATTTTATCTGAATTTTTAATAAATTATGATTCTAATTATTCTGAACATCAAGTTGCTGTTTATAATCAAAGAGTATTTAATTGGTATTTGAAAAATTATACAATTCCTATGGTAGAAGATAGTGTGGATGTTTTAGAATCAAGTAATATAACTTATTTTATTTCTAAGCATAATGTTCATCTTTTTAATTATACTGAAATTTATAATGTAAATAATCTGTATTTGTATAAACATATTTAGTTGATTTGTATTATGTTCATTGAATAATCAATCTTTGAACTTATTTATTTTATTGGTCTATGGTGGGTATTTATGAAAATCGTACATGTTCCTCATTTCTTTGTTCCTTGTTTATCTGCTGGGGGAGTGGTTAATGCGGCTTATCAAATTGCTAAAAAACAAGTAGATAGTGGTAATATAGTTCATGTTTATACTTGTGATGCATGTAAAAAACGTTTAAAAATGGATAATTCTTATGATGTTGATGTTAATGGGATTACTGTAGATTATTTTAAAAATGTTTCAAATAGGTTTAAATTAATTACAATGTTAGACACTCCTTTATTTGCACCATTCAGGATTAGAAAAAATATTAAATTTTATGATATTGTTCATATTCATGAACATAGGCAAGTACTAGCTATATTATCTGCTTATTATGCTTATAAAAATAATATTCCTTATGTTGTTCAGGCACATGGTTCTGTACTTCCGTTTTTTCAAAAACAAACTTTAAAAAATATTTTTGATAAGTTGTTTGGATTTAATATTCTCTATAATGCTTCTAAAGTATTTGCTCTTACAGAGATTGAAAAAGAGCAATATATAAAGATGGGTGTTGAAGAAGAAAAAATTGAAATTGTTCCATTAGGTATTAATCTAGAAGAATATTCTAATTTGCCCAAAAAAGGAGTATTTAGGGAGAAATTCGGAATTTCAAGTTCTGATAAAGTAATTTTATTTGTAGGTAGAATTCATAAAATTAAAGGTTTAGATCTTTTAGTTTCCTCTTTTAGAGAATTATTATTGGATTGTCCTGATTCAAATATGAAATTGGTTATTGTTGGTCCTGATGATGGATTTTTAAATGAATTAGAAAAAATTATTTCTGAATTTTCTATTGGAGAAAATGTTATTATTACAGGACCATTATATAATAAAGAAAAACAAGAAGCATTAGTGGATTGTAATCTATTTGTAATGCCTTCACAATATGAATCATTTACTACTAGTGGTCTTGAAGCAATGGCTTGTTCTAAACCTATTGTTTTAACTAAAAATAATCATATTCATAATTGGGTTGATGGTAATGTAGGTATATCCTGTGATTATGATGTAATTTCTCTTAAATCTGCTATTAAAAAAGTTTTATTTAATCCTGAACTTTCATTAAAATTCTCTCAAGAGGCTTTAAAATTAGTTCAAGAAAAATATAATTGGGATATTATTAATTCACAAATAATTAATATATATAAATCTATTCAAGTTGAATAGTAACTTTTAAATAATTGATCTATGAAAAATAGTTTATATATTAATATATCTTTGGATAGGTAGTTTTAAGCATTTAATTATTCTAATGTGTTGTTTTATTTTATGTATCTATTTTTTATTTCTTTAATAATAATATTTAAAACTATTTTATTTCTTTAATAATAATATTTAAATCTAATAAAAAATATATTATATTCATTTATAGTTAATTGTATATAGACATGATTAATTTTTAATAAATTTAATAATATGTTATGAATAAATTTAGGGATTAAATTTAAATAAATCTAATAAATTCTTATTTTTTTGTTATTTTATCATTTAATATTATTAAGTTATTGTTAATGGGGATTAAAATGAAAATAGTAGTATGTAAGAACTGTGGTGCAAAATATCAGTTAGATGATTCTGAGGATATTAGTGCATTTGAATGTTCTATTTGTACTGGTAGTTTAGAAAAACTTGAAGATAATATCAATGGAGCTTCTCAAAACATAGATTCTAATGGAAATTTTAAATCTGATTCTGTTATTGTATGTTGTAGAAATTGTGGTTTAAAATTTAAACTTGATAAAAATGAGAATATTGGTGATTTTGAATGTGTTAGTTGTGGAGGTTCTTTAATATATTTGGATGATGATTTAAATAAGATATATTCTATGGATTCATCTGAAGATAATTATAATCATGAGGTTGAAATTATTGATGATGGGGTGAGTTATAAAGAGTATAATTCTAATTATGGTACTGATTCTAAATTTGATGAGATTGTTGTGGATCATGGTGTTGAGCCGGTTGATGAGATTGTTGTGGATCAGGGTGTTGAACCAGTTAAAAACAATTCTACTAAAAATAAATTTAATGTTCAAGAAAGGAATATTGAATCTAATTCTTTAATTTCAGATAATTCTGAATTTGTCCCTAATAATTTTTATAAAAAAATTAGACAACCTAAAACTTTGCATAGAAAACCTTTATCTGGAAAAGATCTTAATAAATTAAATGAAAGTAAAAACTCAGTAGTATTTGATAGTTTTGAAGACTATCAAAAATATCAAGTATATATTTTTAAAACATATGATTCTTTAAAAACATCTCTTAAAAAAGAATATCTTGATGAATTAGATAATTTAATGTTTTCTAATCGTTCTCAAACACATTTAATTAAAAGAAATAATTCTTCAGTTCATCCAAAATTAGAAAATAATCAAATGACATATAAAAAACTTGTTAAATCAAGAGAAGATCCTGCTACTAAAAAATTATATTGGAGTTCTATTATTTTAGGTATTGTTTTAATGAGTTTAGGTTTTATTCTTTTTTTATTAACAAAACAACTAATTACTCTTATAATTTTAGTATTAGGTTTTATTCTCCTTGTTTTTGGAGTATATAAAAAATTTAGTGTTAATGAAACCGAATTTAGAAGTAAAATTATTCGTGAAAAATTAGAAGAGCTTCCAGAAGATTTTTATCTTTTTTATTTCACAAAACCACCTTATGCAAGAGATGCTTTAAATCATGTAATAGTTGGTCCAACAGGTATTTACACTATTTTAACTCATAAATATTCTCCTAAAAATGACAAACAAAAATTTGAATCTGAGAATGATGCCTTATTAAGTGGAGCACCAGATATTAAAAATTATATGGATAAAAAAAATATTTTAGAGCTTAAAGATGGGTATTCAGATAATCAAACAAGATTTCAATTTGGTAATGAAGAAATTGAGTTTGATAACAATAATAAAATTAAACATAAATCTTTAACTTTAAATGAAGATTTAGCTATTTTCTTGGATCAAAATGGTTTTAGAGGAGTTTATATAGAACCACTTATTGGTTTTGTAAATGAAGATGTAGCTATTATTAATGTTGTTTTAACTAATGAAGATTTATTCTTAGAAGAGTTATTATCTAAAATTTCAAGAGGTCCAAGAAGATTAGATTCTATAGATGTTATTAAAATATCTAAATTACTATCTAAATATTCTATTAATTGTGCTGTTGAAAATTAATTTTAATTATTTGATTTAATAATTTAATAAATTAAATTATATAATTAAGTATTAAATTTAATAATTAAATTCTAACTTTAGTTAGGATTTTAAACTTTTTAGGAACTTAAACTTTTCTTGGATTTATTCATTCTGTGTTATTATCTAATTATTTAATTATATGATTATTTTTATATAGGTTGTGATATTATTTTACTTTCTATTAAAAGAGCTATTTTTAAATTTCGTGTTAAACAAGTAGCTAAATCTTGTGGGATTGATTTGAAGGTTAATGGTAAGTCTTATGTTACTAAAAACACAATTTTGGGAGATAATGTTAATTTTAATGGGGTGGTTATGCAAGGCAGTGCTCCAATAGTTATTGGGGATAATTTTCACTCTGGAATTCAATGTATGATAATTACAGATACTCATAATTATGAGGGGGATTTTATTCCTTATGATGAAACGGTTATTTCTAAAAAGATTATAATTGAAGATAATGTTTGGTTAGGAAATAGAGTTATTATTCTTCCAGGAGTTACAATTGGTGAAGGTGCAATTATTCAAGCAGGAAGTGTTGTTGTGAATAATGTTCCAAAATATGCAATTGTTGGAGGACATCCTGCTAAAGTGTTTAAATATAGAGATGTTAATCATTATAATAAATTAAAAAAAGAAGGCAAATTTCATTAGTAAGTCAGATTTCATAAATATATTTTTTGAATATCTTCTTTTTTCTTCTATTTTTTCATCTTATTTATTTTTTAAATATATTTTTAGTAGTTAGTATTTTCATTTTAAATTAATTTTTACTATTTAAAAATATTGTTTAATTTAACTTATTTTTATTTAAATTAAATCTTTAAATAATTTTATTTCTTTTTTACTTATTCCCTTTAAAAGTAAGAGTATTGTGAAATAGATAATTACACCTATAATTATTACTATTAGGATTTCTATGATTTCTTTTGGATTTAAAAGATAAATAATGATTCCCATTATTCCAGATGCTATGCTTATTTTTATTATTTCTTTCATATTAAATGGTAATTTCATTGTTTTTCTACTTACAATTGCAGTTATAAGGAATGCAATAATATAACAGATTAGTGTGGCAATTCCTGCACCCATAATTCCTAAATAAGGTACTAAAATAATATTAAGTAAAATATTGGTAATAGCTACACTTATCCAAAGTTTGCCTAAAATCTTTGTATTTTTTTCTAGTATTAATATATTATTAGTTATCCCATACATTCCCATAAACAGAGCTCCTAAACATACAATAGGAGTAATCATATAACCTCCAAGTGCAATTTCAGGAGTTGTAATTATTAATAATAATGGTTTAGATAATATGCTCATTCCAATGACTGCAGGAATTGTAATTAATAAATAATATTTCATAGAATAATTAAGATATTTATGCACTTGTTTTAGGTCTCCTTTTTCATAATGTTCTGGCAAAACTGCGGGTAATAATACTGCAAATGGTGTTAAAAACATTAAGAGTATACTTCCAAGAGCATATCCTGGTGAGTAACATCCGACTGCTACTGATCCTAGAATAATTCCTATAACATATTTATCACTAGAATCAACAACCCAAGATGAAACATTACTAGGAATTGTTGGAATTGCAAAGGATAGTTGTTCTTTAAGATTAGTCCATTTAATAGGGCCCAATCCCAAGTAGTTTATAATTGGAATCCACATCATTACAAATACTATAGAATATCCAGTTAAAAGGCCCAATATCACAATTTCAATAGGATATCCTGTATAAGTAAGATAAATGCTTACAAATACTCCAATATAACTTTGAAGAATCTGATATATTGAGTATCTTTTCATTTGTTGGAATGTTCTAAAGTAACTAATTAACATTAAATTCATACATGCAAAGAATGAAATTAATGTTGTTATATATAAAATGCGGAGACTTCCATCAAATAAAGAATTAGCTATTGGATTAGAGAATATTATAAAAATTCCACAGATTAATATTGTAGATATGAATGTAACTAATATCATAGGATAAAATGATTCTCTTATTTTATCTTTATTTTTTTCTGCAGATAAAAATCGGACCATTGTGAAAGGAAGTCCTAAGTTTGCAATATTTGGAATAAGTGCTATTGTAGTATTTACTTGTGCCCATACTCCATATTCCGCAGTTGTAAAACTTTTTGTAATAATAGGTATAAAAATAAGGCTACTAAGTGAAATTAAGATATTAGTAAATCCTACAAGACCAATTCTCTGTATAAATTTAACATATTCACTCAATTTTTCACCTTTATATATGATTTTATTTAAAATATTCAATATTTAAGTTTTAGATTTTTATTTTAGTTTTTAAAAAAGTTCATTAAAAATATTTTTATTATAATCTTTAAAAAATTGGTTTATAGGGATTGGATTATTATTTTCATTTACTTCATTTCTCAAGGCATTTTCTACTTCTTTTGCATTTTTTACTTTTTTTACTATATTTTTTTTAATTAAATCTTCTAAATATTCAATTCCTGGAACATCAATAATAAATGTTTTACAGTTAAATGAGAGTCCTTCATAAATTGCTGTTGAAAATGCTCCGATTTGGTATTCACTTTTAGCAAATAATTCATATAATGGAATATTATTGTCATCTATTACTTTGAATTTAATGTTATTTTGAGAGGAATTAAGTTTTAAAGATTTATTTAAATAAGGATAATTTTCTTGCCAGGTTTCATATTCTCCAGGATGGAGTTTGTAAATTATTTCGTATTTTTCTATTTTTTTATCTTTAGTATTATTATCTAAATTAATTTCTTCTTCATTTTTAGGTAATAATTTCTCTTTTTCATTTTTATCTATAAGTAACAAAAGTAATTCATATGCAAATTTAGATAGGTAGTTTCCAATTACTCCTTGTGATATGAATAAAATTTGTTTTGTGTTTTCTTTATTTTTTTGTATTGATTTAAATTCTTTTGAGTTTTCTTCAAAATATGGAAAACCCATTGTTATTAAATTTTTAGAATTTATTGGATAGGTACAAGCATTCTTCCAGTAATCTCCAAAAGTAAGAAGTTTATCTGGAAAATATTCAATCCCCTTAACTTTCTTTTCTTTTAATCTTGTTTTTTCAGGATAACTATACCCTAAATGATAAGAACTAATAATTCCATGTTGTAATTCTATAGTTTCTATGTTTTTACTTTTAGCTGCAGCAATTATTGCTTTATTTTCATAACCTACTACCACAAAAATTTTTTCAGGTTTTTTTATCTCAAAAATTGCCCTATATTTTTCATATTCATATTGAAAATTAAGTATATGATCTTCAATAATTCTGAATAAATCTATGGTAATCATT
>JAZLLL010000033.1:0-2728 GCA_045598125.1 Methanobrevibacter sp.
TAGAGTATATTTATTTTCTAATAATTTAGAGTATATTTATTTTCTAATAATTTAGAGTATATTTATTGGGATTTTAATTATTATTAGTATTATGATGGTGGCCCTATGTTAACATCTGTTCAAAAAGAAATATTACAAACATTAATCAATTTATATCAAAATTCTGATGGAAAGTCTATTAAAGGTGAGGATATTGCAGAAGTAATGCATAGAAATCCTGGAACTATACGTAATCAAATGCAAGCTCTTCGAAGTTTAAGTTTAGTTAAAGGTGTTCCAGGACCTCGTGGAGGATATAAACCAACTATTGAAGCGTATCATACTTTAAATATATCTGTTTTAAATGAGTCTTCTGAAGTACCTATATATAAGGATAATAAATTACTTGAAGGTGTTTCTGTTGCTAAAATTGAATTTACTTCTGTTCCTCATCCTGGAGAATGTGAAGCAGCTATTAAACTTCTTGGCAGTATTAAAGAATTAAGTATTGGTGATACAGTTCGTGTAGGTCCAACTCCGGTTAATAATATGGGAATTATAGGAACTGTTGTTGGTAGAGATGATATGGATAATCTTATTCTTATTGATATTACCACTATTAGAAGTATTCCAAAAAATACTGTTTATGAAATAGCTAGTTTAGATCTTATTTCACTTAAACCTGGAGATTCAATTAAACATGCTGCAAAATTATTCTCTAAATGTGAAATTGATGGAGCTCCTGTTGTAACTGAAGGTGTAGCTATTGGTATGGTCTCATTAACTGATATTGTTAGAGCTTTGGCAGATGGGAAAGAAGGTGCTGATGTTAGAGATTTGATGACAAAAAAACTTTTCTTTATTGAAAAAGATGCAAAAATAGCTCAAGCAATTTATAAAATGTATAAACATGGAGTAAGTAGATTAGTTGTTGTTGATGATGATCATACTCCAATTGGTGTTGTAACTCGTACAGATTTAATTGAAAAAATTACTAATTTAAAAAATTTCCCATTAGTTTCCTATGAGGATAAATTAATTTAAATTTTATTTTATTAAAATAGCTAGTTTAGATAATTTAAACATTAAAATTTAATCTAAATATTGTATTTGTAGAATGATTGTGTATGTTTTATATTATAAGTGATTATATGGAAGTTAATCAAATCAATATTAAAAATAATATGACTATTAGTGAATTAATATCACAATATGAGTCATCTGGTGTTTTAGGTGCTGGAAGATTATCAAGAGCATCTAAATTATTTGCAGATATGGTGAATGATGAGGGTATGAATATTTTTATGAGTCTTGCTGGACCAATGGTACCTGGAGGACTTAAAAACATTGTTGCAAATTTAATTAAAGAAGGTAAAATTCGTGTATTAATGACTAGTGGTGCGAATATTACTCATGATCTTTTAGAAGCATTTGGTGGTAAACATTATAAAGATTTTGGAGATAATGATGAAAAATTAAATGATGCAGGTATTGGAAGAATAGCTGATGTTTACACTTCTTCAGATGATTTTGAGGTATTTGAAAGGGAAATGATTAAAATTTTTACTCAGATATCTGAAGAATTAGATAATGAAAAAGATCAAGGAGTTATATCAATTCAAAAACTTCTTAAACGTGTTGGTGAGATAGTTGATAATAATAACTCTATTCTAACTCTTGCAGCACGTAATAATGTAGATATTTTTGCTCCAGGTTTAATTGATAGTATGTTTGGACTACAACTATGGATGTTTACACAAGATCATAAACTTATTGTGGATGCTGTTGGAGATATGCATTATTTATCAGATATTGTTTTTGAATCTGAAAGAATTGGTGCTGTTATGTTAGGAGGAGGTGTTCCAAAACATTATACTCTTGCATCTAGTCTTTTAAAAGGAGGAATTGATGCAGGTATTCAAATTACAATGGATAGGCCAGAAACAGGTAGTTTAAGTGGGGCACCATTACAAGAAGCTAAATCTTGGTCTAAAGCAAAACATGGTTCTAATTTAGTTAATGTTATTGGTGATGCAACAATTATTTTTCCAATTATTGTTGCAGGTGCATTAGATAAAATAGATTGATTTAAATAATATTTTTTAATTTATAACTTTATTTATAAAATTTTATAATATTTTTAATTTTATTTAATTATTTATATGTGATATTTTTTATATTAAAACATTTTTTATTTTTATAATATATTTATCTTTTTAAAGCTTAATGAGGGTAATAAATGAATTGGTTAGTTTTACCTATATTGTATTTTTTATCAGGATTTTTTATGAAAATTTCTGATGATTTTTATGATGAAAAAAATTATAGATATTTAGCTATTCTATTCGGATTATTTTGTGGAGTTGTAACTTCCTTTGCAGCGATATCTAATTTTGATGCTATGTGTATATTTATTGCAATACTTCTAGGTAATATTATAGCTTTAAAAGTAGATGGTATGCATCATATTGTTACAATGTTTAGTTTTTTAATTATATTTTTAATATTTAAATGGAATTCTATTTTTACTGGAAATTTTTCCTTTAATTTTGTTATTATAATGGTTATATGTATATTTGGAGCTTTTCTTGATGAGTTAGGTAATGATAATGAAAAAGTTTACTCATTAGGTAAGTTTTATGAAGTATTTTTTGATTATAGATGTTCTATGAAAGTAGCTATTTTAGTTCTTTCATTATTTGGATATTTAAATATTCTTTCTTTTATGTATTTTATTTGTTTTGAGATT
>JAZLLL010000034.1:0-9243 GCA_045598125.1 Methanobrevibacter sp.
ATTTATAATAAAATTGTAATATTTATATAAAAATTTGAAATAGCTATAATTATTACTAAACTATTATTAAAATCATTAAAAAAAAACAATAAGGAGATTAAAATGGCAATTCATCCTATTGAATTTAGATATGGAACTCCAGAAATGAAAAGTATCTGGGAACAAGCAAATAAACATCAAAAAATGTTAGATATTGAATCTGCATTAGCTAAAGCTGAAGGAGAGCTTGGAATTATTCCAAAAGAATATGCAGATGAGATTGTTAAAAAAGCAAAAATAGAATATGTTACATTAGAAAGAGTAAGTGAAATTGAAGCTGAAACTAAACATGATATCGCATCACTTTCTAAAGGAATTACAGAAGTATGTGATGGAGTAGCTGGAGAATATGTTCACTTTGGAGCTACATCAAATGATATTGTAGATAGTTCAAACTCATTATTATTAAAAGATTCTATTGAAGTTTTAGAAGAGAAAATTGAAAGATTAACTAAAATCATTCTTAAATTAGCAGAAGAAAACAAAAATAAAGTATGTATTGGGCGTACTCATGGCCAACATGCATTACCAACAACTTATGGTATGAAATTTGCTATTTGGGCAGATGAACTTCATAGGCAATATATTAGATTATTAAATGCAAAAGATAATGTTTGTGTTGGTATGATGGATGGAGCTGTTGGAACTACTGCTGCTCTTGGAGAACAAGGATGGGAAGTTCATAAAAAAGTATCTGAAATTTTAGGATTAAAACCTGCTCCAATTACAAATCAAGTTGTACAAAGAGATAATCATGTTGAATTCATTATGGTTTTAGCTAACCTTGCTACTACTTTAAGTAAAATTGCACTTGAAATTAGAAACTTACAAAGAACTGAAATTCAAGAGATTGGAGAATATTTCGATCCTGAAAAACAAGTTGGTAGTAGTACTATGCCACATAAAATGAACCCTATTACTGCAGAACGTATTTGTGGTGTTGCAAGAATTATAAAATCTTATGTTGTTGCAGCTATGGAAAATAACCCTCTCTGGCATGAAAGAGATCTTACTAACTCTTCTTGTGAGAGAATTATGTTCCCTGAAGCATGTATTCTTAGTGATTATATTCTTAATCTTACAATTAAACTTATGATTAATCTTACTTTCTATGATGAAAATATTGAAAGAAACTTAAACCATACAAATGGTTTAATTATGGCTGAAAGATTAATGGCAGAGATGACTAGAGCAGGAATGGGTAAACAAACTGCTTATGCAATAGCTCGTAAAAATGCAATTAAAGCCAATAAAGAAAATTTACTTCTTAAAGACCTTATCCTAGCTGATAGTGAAGCAAGTAAATTCCTTTCAGAAGAAGATGTAGAAAAAATTATGGATCCACATACATATATTGGATCTGCAAATAATATTGTTGATGAAATTATATCCTCTTCTAAAAACTGGTTTTAAATTTAACCATATATTAAATAGTTAGAAAATAGCATGTTTAAAAATAATTTATTTAATTATTAAGAATTAGTCAACTATAAATATACTAATTAAAGAATAACAATTTGTTATTCATTTTCTTTTTTTTTATATTAATTACAAAATACTTATCAAAACTTTTTTTTATATTAAAAAAAATTAATAGCTAAAAACATATACTTAATTAAATAAACATAAAAATGAGTGAAAAAATGACAGAAGCGAACGAAAATAAAAATGTAGCTTTAATGAGAGGAAATCCTGAAAAAGCTGTAAAAAAATTAGCTATTCCAATAATGATTTCAATGATTATAACTGCATTATATAATATTATTGATGGTATATGGGTAGCTGGTCTTGGACAATCAGCTATTGCAGGTATTGGTTTTGTAACTCCAATTTTTATGATTTTAAATGGTGCAAGTGTAGGTCTTGGAAATGGTGCTACAAGTGCAATTAGTCGTTATGTAGGTGCAAAAGATAAAAAAAGAGCAGATAGTGCTGCAGAACATTCTCTTTTAATTTTCATAATTGCATCAATAATTTTAACAGTTGTTTTATTACTTATATTAGAACCATTACTCCATACTTACGGTGCTTCTGGAAAATCCTTAGCAGAAGGTATGAAATACGGAGTTCCCCTATTTGCAGGTTTAGTTGGATTTATGTTATCTAATGGAGCTACAGGTATTCTCCGTGGAGAAGGAGATATGAAAAGAGCAATGTATGCAACCATTTTTGGAGTTGTACTTAATGCAATATTCGACCCAATATGCATTTATACATTAGGATTTGGTTCTGCCGGTGCAGCTATCGCAACAGTATCAAGTAGTCTCATAGGTGCAGCACTTATTTTATACTGGATTTTAATTAAAAAAGACACATATGTTGAAATAAACTTATCTAAATTTAAATGGAACTCAAAAATAGCTAAAACAATATTAGAAGTAGGTATACCTTCATCAATGGATATGTTAATGATGTCTATTGCAGTGTCCATTTATTTAATATTTATATCTACTGTTGGGGGAGAATATGGAGTTGCAGTATTTACTTCAGGCCAAAGATTATACTTATTCGGAATAATGCCTTTAACAGCAATTGGAGCTGCTATTGTAGCAGTAGTTGGTAGTGCATATGGAGCTAAAAATGGAGATTATATTGAAAGAGCACACAAATATGGAGTTAAATTTGCAGTAGCAGTTGGTTTAATTATTACAACAATTTTAGTAGTATTTTCAAATCAATTATCATTTATTTTTGCATATACTCCTGAAACAATCCATTTAGTTCCAGGAATAGCACTATTCTTACAAATTGCTACATTATGCCTTCCATTTACAGGAATTGGAATGCCTTCATCATTTTTATATCAAGGACTTGGAAAAGGAATAATAAGTTTAATATGGACAATTATCCGTGAAGTCATTTTTGCTGTAATTGCAACATACGTATTAGGAATTCTATTTAATGGGGGATTAATTGGTATTTGGATAGGTCTTTCCTTAGGAAGATCAATTGCAGCTATTTTAAATTATGGGTTTGCAAAATACACAATTAAAAAAGTTAGAGGAAAATTAGGAACTTAAAAATAAGACATAAATTAATAATAAATATTAGGATTCATAATATGATAATTTAAAAGGTTTAGTTATACTTTTAATTGTTTTTGGACATTTTCTTTATTCAATTCCAGAATCTACAGTAGCACTTAGACAAGGAATATATTTCATTTACCTATTTTCTTTTTTTGTAGCAGAATATTTTTCAAGAATATGTACAAATATAGTGAAATCTGTAAAACATCTTATAATTCATTAATCTGGATAATTATCACAGGAATCACTTTATTATTAGGAAGACTATAAATAAAATAGAAAAATAAAGAATACTATTAAATATAATCATTTACTAAAATAATATAAAAATATAATCTTTATATACACTATCAATAAATAGAAAAAAAATAGAAAAGAAAAAGACATAGTTTAAATTAAAATAATCTTCAATTAAATAATAAATTATCTATCACCATACTGTTTAATTGGAGGAATATATGATTTAAGCAATAATGAGAGACTAATTACTGTAACAGAACTAAGTGCCATAGCTAAAGCAGCCCATTCTGGACGAAATATTACAGAAAATGGTAAATACAAAATACCTGCAGCTAGTGGTACAAGAATTATATTATAAGCAAAAGCCCAGAAAAGATTTTCTTTTATACAATTCATCACCTTTTTAGAAAATTGGATAGATGCAACAACATTTTCTAAATCATCTTCCATAATTACAATATCCCCACTTTCCATAGCAATGTCTGTACCATTACCCATAGCTACACCAACATTAGCCCCAGATAAAGCAGGTGCGTCATTAATTCCATCACCCACAAATAAAACCTTTTTACCCTCTTCTTGAAGATTTCTAACCTTATTAAACTTATCTTCAGGTAAAACATTAGCTATTACATTAACAATACCCACAGAACGAGCTACAGAAATAGCTGTTTTTTCATTATCTCCAGTAATCATATAAGTATCTATTCCCATTTTAGATAACTCAGAAATAGTTGATTTTGAATTAGATTTAATTTTATCAGTTAAAGTTAGAATCCCTCTAATTTCCCCATCTAAAGATAAAGAAATAGTTGTTTTAGATTGATTAACAAAATCAGTATATTCATCTAAAATATTATCTGTACTTATATTTTCAGATTCTAAAATAGCTAAATTACCTGCAACAATCTTAGATTCAACTCCATCAATAATAATATTAGCTTTAAGACCTTTACCAGATATACTTTCAAAGTTCTTAATAGCATATAAATTCAAGAAATTATTATCCCTAACTAATTCTTCATACTTATTTACAATAGCTTTAGCTATTGGATGATTAGATTTAGATTCAATAGAAGCAATTAATCTAATAAATTCTTCTTCAGAAATTCCGAATGTTAAAATATCATCAACAACTGGATTTCCTTCTGTAATTGTACCAGTTTTATCAAATACAACCACATCAATATCTTTAGAACTTTCAAGAGTTTCCCCATTCTTAATTAAAATACCAAATTCCGCTGCACGACCAATACCCACAGTTACAGCAGTTGGAGTAGCTAAACCTAGAGCACATGGACAAGCAACAACAAGAATGGAAATAAGACAAGTAAGTGAGAATAAAAGACTTGAACCAATTATAAAGTACCAAATAATAAATACCAGAATAGCTATTGTAAGAATAGTTGGTATAAAGTAAGTAACTGCTTTATTAGCTAATTTTTGAACTGGAGGTTTAGATCCTTGAGCTTTTTCAACTAATTGAATAATTTGTGATAAAACTGTTTCACTACCAATTTTTTCTGCTTTAACTTTTAATAAACTATCTTGATTTATAGTACCTGCAAAAACTGTTTTATCCTTATTTTTAAGTTTATGAAGTGGTTCTCCTGTAATCATAGCTTCATCAACATAACTTTCACCATCAACTACAACAGAGTCCGCAGGAATCTTTTCACCAGGTTTTACAAGTAAAATATCATTGATTTTAATATCTTCAATAGGTATTTCTTTAGTTAACTCCCTACCATCCTTATCTCCTTCAATCAAAGTAGCTGTTTTAGGTTGAATACCAATAAGTTTTTTAATTGATGATGAAGTTTTTCTTTTAGCTTTTGCTTCTAAATAACGACCAATAGTTAAAAATGAAGGAAGCATAACTGCAGAATCATAAAACATAAAACTTGAATCAAGAATTATTCCAAAAGTTCCTAAAATACTGGATATAAAAGCAACAAGAATCCCCATAGAATACATTACATCCATATCAAGATTAAAATGTCTTAAAGAATTAAATCCTGCTTTTAAAATCGGATAACTAACATAAATAAATGGTAAAATAGATATTATAAGAGATAATTGGCCCATTGTTAACGGAGGAATCATTATATGTAAATACATAATAGCCATAAGAATTATAGCAGATATTAAACCTACGACAATTCTAATTAATTTATTCTTAAGATCCATTTCATAACGTTCTTCCTCAGAACTTTCAGATAATTCCCCATCAATACCCAAATACTCAAAACCAAGTATTTCAATCATTTTTTGAATTTTAGCAAGATTAAGAGTTCCACGATAATACTTAATACCTACTTTTTGATTAGATAAATTAGCATTAACTTCTACAATACCTTCAATACGAGAAAGTATTTTTTCAACATTAGTAACACAAGATGCACAGTGCATTCCAGCTATTTGAATAGTTATTTCTTCATAAGGAATTGTAAATCCGACAGATTGAATAGTTTCATTAATCAAAGCATTAGAAACATTACTATCTAAAATAAGATGAGCTTTATTAGTATTTAAATCAACAGCAACATGTTTAATACCATCAAGTTTACTTAAAGACTTTTCTACAACTAATGAACATGATGAACAGTGCATTCCTTCTATAGGAACATCAATTTCATTTACCTTTCGAGTCATTTAAACACCTTATTTAAAAAAAAAAGCATGTCTTTGAATATAAATAAAAATAAAATAAAAAAATAGGATATTAATTCATTTCAAATCCCGCATCTTTAATAGCACTTTCTAAATCAAAAATAGAAACTAATTCAGAATCATATTCTACTTCAACAGTATTAGTTTCAAGATTAACTTTAGCATCTTCAACACCATCTAAATCTTTCATAGAAAGTTCAACAGCTATTGCACAAGAAGGACAATGCATACCTACTACACCAATTTCTTTTTTATCTAACACCATAATTAACCTCATAAAATATTTTTTTAATAATAAAATATTATAAATTAATTAATATAATCTCCTTACAAAACAATAATTATCCTATAAAACCTATAATAAAAAACATAACAGGATTAAATAATTCTAATTTCTCCCTTATCACTATCCACTTCTACAGAAACACCTGTAATAAGTTGATTAACATCAGAGGGTGAATCTACCATAGGAATATCAGACATAATTGCACCAGTAGCTATAATTGGTTCAGCTTTAAGACATATTATAGCTTTTGGAGCAGTATTATTTTTTTTCATTTGGAAAATAACATATGAACCTACAGTAGAACCTTTTCCACCAGGAATAAAAAGAATTTTATCTTTAATAGATTGACCTTTTAATTTATGACTAGGATCAATTACTTCTCCAGTATCAGGATTTACTCCACCTAAAAAACTTATAGATTCATCACTAACAATTAATTCTCCACTAGCTTTCCCTTTAGAAACACTTCTACACTTAATCATATGACCACTAATTAAATAATTAATTATAAAATTAAATTAAATAAAAATTTTTAAATTAAATAATAATTACTAAATAATATATTAAAACTATTATAAAAAGTTATGATATTAATCTAAATAATACCTTTAACTTTCCTTTATAAAAATAATGATATTAATCTAAACAACATCTTCTTTCATAACTTCTCTTAATACAGCTGTTGCATAAGAACCTTTATCAATTGAAAATTCTACTAAAACACCTTCTTCTGTTGGAATAACTGATGAATCCCATACTTGAAATCTCATAGCTCTTCTTAAGCCATGACTTCCTAAACGAGGCATTTTAGGACATTCAAAATCTTCTTTTCTAAGGCCATAACTCTTTAAAACTAATTTTTCCATTTTTCCAACTTCTCCACCTGCAAATGGAACTTTAGTACCAAACAAAGGACAAGTTTGATTTACTTCAAAATTAGAAACAAGTTTTTGAAATTCTTCATGAGTTTTATCTCTTACAATATGTTCTTCTTTATCTATTAGAATATCACCTTCAATATATTTATCCATTCCCATATCTATTCTTTTACTTACAGTTGCATTAAATAAATAAGATTGATAAGCATGAACAAACATTCTTTGTAAAGGTTTTGGAAGTGAATGAATTGCATTTTTATAAGCCCTATCAGATAATACTATTTTAGATTTATCTACTTCTTCTATTTTACATCCTTCTTTTTCCGCAATACTTCTAATAATTCTCTTTTGCTCTTTTAAAAGAACTTTAACCATCATCTTTTCATAACGCATTCCACTATGCATTAATTCTAATGATTTTTCCATATCTCCATCATCATAAGCTTGACGAGCAGCTTGTGAATCCTTAGACTCATCAGGAGAAGGATTTCCAATGTATCTTCTTACAGCTTCTTTTAAATCATTTTGAATAAGAGCTTCACCTACAAGATGAGTATTAGTTCTTGGTTTTCCAAATCTTTGCCATCCAAAATAGTTGGGAACTCCTGTCTTCTCAAGAGTTTTTAAGATTTCATTTGCTCTTTTAGCAGCATTTTCAATAGATTCTTTTCTAATATTCTCATCTTCACTATCCATTCCTTCAATATCTTTAATAAGAATTCTAAATTTATTACCTTTAAGTTGACCCATTCTAAGTTTTTTACGACCTCTTATAACTTTTAAAAACTCAGTATTTTTAATAGTTCCAGCTAATGCTTCAACTTGCTTAAATTGTTCTTCAGAGTCCATATTAGATATACAAATCCATTGACGAGTAATAGCATTACGATCTTTCATTCCTGCAAAACCCATTCTTTTTCTATCAATGTGTAAGTCTCTTGCAATATCTAACATAACATCCAGTGTAGTTCTACCTAATTTTTCTATCCAAATCCATATATTTGGACCTTCACCATCAGGAACCATATCAGGAATTTCTTCAACATAAAAATCTTCCCAACGATTTCTTATAGTTCCACCAATTCCTTCATCATCTGTAACATAAGTATTTGCATTAAGCATAGCTATTCCTCTTAACTAAAAAAATAAATTTAATATACTATTTTTAAAAAGATTAATAAATAATTTAAAAAAATAAATTCAAAAGTTAGAATTATATAAAACTAAATATAAATTAAATAAAAAAATGCCCTGACCGGGATTTGAACCCGGGGAATGGGATCCGCAGTCCCACGTGTTATCCAAACTACACCATCAGGGCAAAACAAAAATAAAACTAATAAATTAATAAAAAAATACCAAAATAATATTTAATAGTTAATATTACAAGTTAATTAAATATTAGCTTTTTTAGTATATATAATTTACCGAACGATAAGTAAAATCATGTTTTAAAAAGTAGAATATTAATTTACCAAACATAAAGAGTATATGAATAATTACCATAATTTCTTGTAGCTGCAGTTAAATTATCTACTTCACTAATATCTCCATTACTAGCAAGTTCTTTACCCTTCAACTGATTATTTTCAACAAAAGCATAATTAGAATCTAAATGACTACTAAAATAGCTATCTAAAAACTCTCCAACTTCCCGTTGAGAAGCTTTATTATTTTTAGATTTAGATAAAGTATAAGAAATTTCCTCAAGAATAGAATAATCTTTACCATCAACATCCATACTCATTAATTCCATCACATCTTGACTTGTTTTAAAGTCAACACTCTCTTCAGAAAGGGATGGAATTTCCATATCAACAATCATATTAAATGCAATAATAGCTATAAAAATAAGAAAAATAGCTAAAAGCCCATCAATCAAAGATAAAAAACCTTTATCATCAACAAACATAAAAATCAAACCATACCCTTATAAAAAGAATAATTTGATTTACTCCTATAAAAAGCTTTTTATTGTTGTATAAACTCGTTAAAATTGCTTTAGACTTATAAAATTGCTTTAAAAGTAAAATTAAATGAATAAAGAATAAAAAAGTTTAGAAAATTAGTAATTGTTCTTCTAAAAAATAAATTAAAA
>JAZLLL010000035.1:0-5765 GCA_045598125.1 Methanobrevibacter sp.
AATAAAAAAAAATAGTATAAAAAAAATAAAGAAATACTATAAAAACACAATAAAAAAAAATAGTATAAAAAAAATAAAGAAATACTATAAAAACACAATAAAAAAAATAGTATAAAAAAAATAAAGAAATAATAATTATGAATAAAATTTGCCTAAAAATTCTTTCATTCTAGGATTATCAGAAGAAAATACCTTTTCAGGACTCCCTTCTTCCACTATATAACCATCATCCATAAATATAATAGTATCTGAAACATTTTTAGCAAAGTTCATCTCATGTGTAACAATGACCATAGTCATATTATCTGCTGCTAAATCTTTAATTACTTTTAATATTTCACCAGTTAATTCAGGATCTAATGCAGAAGTAGGTTCATCAAAAAATAAAATATCCGGATTCATTGCTAAAGCTCGAGCAATAGAAACTCTTTGTTGTTGACCTCCAGATAGTTCACAAGGATAAGATTCTTCCTTATCTTCTAGACCCATTTTTTTAAGTAATACACGAGCTTCTTTATAAGCTTGATTTTTATCTTTCTTTTGAACTCTAATTGGCGCATTAACAATATTTTTTATAACAGAATGGTGAGGAAATAAGTTAAAATTTTGAAAAACTAAACCAAAGGTTCCATCAAAATTAATTTCACCACTATCTTCTGTTTCTAAATTGGTAATACATCTAAGTAATGTAGATTTACCAGAACCAGAAGGTCCAATAATAGACAGTACTTCTCCTTTATCAACATTAAGAGAAATATCTTTTAGTACTACATTATCACCAAAACTCTTTTTAAGATTTTTAATTTCTAATAAACTCATAATATTCCCCTAATCATAATAATCTAATTTATTCTCAATAAATTCCATTATAAATGCAACAATTATATTAAATACATAATAGAATACACCTGCAACCAATAAAGCAATAATTGATGCATCCGCTGCTGCAATTTGTTTAGCAATAGTGAACATTTCTGGAATTGCAAGAACAAATGAAAGAGAAGTATCTTTTACAAGAGTAATTACTTCATTTGTTATTGAAGGGAGAACAATTTTAATTACTTGAGGTAAAACAATAATAAAAAATGTTTCAAATTTATTATAACCTAAAACTTTTGCAGCTTCATATTGACCCTTAGGTATAGATTCAATTCCTCCCCGATAGATTTCAGCAAAGTATGCAGAATAGTTAATTGAAAATGCAATTATAACTGCAATCATCCTATACTCTGGAGAGAGATGAACCCCAAATACATAATAAGGTGCAAAGAACACTACAATTAATTGTAACATTAATGGAGTACCTCTCATTATAGAAATATAAGCTTTCATTAACCATTTTAAAGGCTTAAAATTACTTCTTCTTCCTGCAGCTATTACTAAACCTAAAGGAAGAGAGAATAAAAGAGTTAATAGAAAAATTTCAATAGAGGTAATCATACCAGTACATAATTGCTCTATTATTGTGCTTAATAACATAAATTATTCTCCATAAAAAAAATAAAAAAAATAAAAAAAATATAAAATACTAGTTATTTATATACAAAGAGAACCAGGAACACCAAATTCATCATAATTTGCTGCTATTTTATCAACAGTACCATCTTTAGCCATTTCATCTAAAGTAGCTTGTATTTTATCTTTTAATTGATTATTACCTAATTTAAAACCAATAGCATATTGTTCTGATGAAATTTCTTGATCTAAAATAACAAAGTCTCCACTAGATTTACCTACTTGATACTGAGCAACACCAATATCCATAGCTACAGCATCACAAGCTCCAGAGTCTAAATCCATAAATGCAGTATTATAATCTGCAACAGAAGTTAATGATGCAAAGGTATCTGCAAGAGTTTTTTGATCTTCTTGAAGTGCAGCTTCAGCAGAAGAATCTTTTTGAACTTCTACAGTTTTACCAGCTAATCCTTCAAGATTAGAAATACCTGAACCTTTAGCAACTACAACAACTTGTTTGTTATCAATATAAGGTTTAGACCAAGTATAGTCACTTTCTCTACCATTAATAGTAAATCCATTCCAAATACAATCAATAGAACCAGAGTCTAATTCAGAGTCTTTAGCATCCCAATCTATAGGTTGTTTTACTAAAGTCCAATTATTCCTATCACATACTTCTTGAGCTAAGTCTAAGTCAAAACCAATATAACTACCATTATCTGCCTTATATCCATATGGTGGGAACTCTGCATCAAAACCGACAACAAGAGTATTATCATCATTATCAGAAGATGAAGCATTATCACTAGAGCCACTATCAAAAACTCCAGTAAATGCACATCCAATAGCAATAAGACATACAACAACAATACCTAATAAAATTAAAATTTTTTTATTCATTATATCCCATAATATAATTTTTAATAGATTAAAAAAAATAATCTATTTAATTAAATTTATTTCTTTTTTAATATTTAATTATTTATATTATTTAATAAGAATTAATTAAAATATTAAAAAAAAACAGTACAAGAAAAATAAAAAATATCTAGAAAAAGTACACTATAGAAAAAAATCAAAAGAAAAATAAACAGAATAAAAAAAAATGATAAAAATTAAGATAAAGCTTTAAATGAAGCTTCAATTAATTTATAAGACATTTCTATAGCATTAGATTCACTATCCCTCTCAGGAATTTCATAAACAAATACTTTAGATTTTGTTTTTAATATAGGGTAATCGACAGTTTTGATTGAACTACTTTTTAAAGCTCTTGATTTATTTCTTAAATAATAATTAAAATCAATTTTAGAAGTGACTTTTTTAGCTAAATTAACAGTAGGTTTATCCATTGTAGGAGTGGCTATATAATAACCATCACCATAACCTTCTTCATGATCATGACCAATAATAACTAAATCAGCCCCACCCTCTTTTTTTAAATCAGAAACTACATATTTATGAACTAACGATTCTCCATTAAATCTACTTACCGTAAAATTATCTGGATTTGAAGTTACTGTAACCTTATAATTAATTATTTTACAATTATGAGTTAAAGCAAAAGTATTAGAAATAATAGGCAATACAGATTGATGTAATTTCTCTCTTGGATGCATTCCAGAAATAATAACAATCTTAACTGGAGCATCACCATAATAAGAGTAAGTTATTTTCTCAACATGTCCTAAATTATTAGAACCTACTTCTTCACTATAAGAACCAAAAAAGAAGAAACCTGCAGAAAATAAGATTAAAATACATAAAATAATTATTAAAATTTTTTTCCATCTAGACATCATACCACATACAATAAAAATGATTACAATAACTAAATATCTAATTAAAAGTCATGACTAATAAATAATTAAATATAATTAAAATTAACAATAAACCCACAATTAATAAATAATTAAATATAATTAAAATCAACAATAAATCCACAATTAATAAATAATTAAATATAATTAAAATTAACAATAAATTTTTTTATACTAATCTTGAAAAAGAGTTTTTTATCATAATTGCAGTACCAATAGCTGGTGCAACAATACATTCTTCATCAGCATAATAATCACCCATAGATTTAACTTCAAGATTAAGAGATTTAGCTGCTTCTGCACATAAAATATCTTTACCTAATCCAGTGACAATTACCTTATTTAGGTTTTCACGATTAGAAACTATTTTAAGACCATTTGCTATTTGATTAATTTGAGTTTTATGAATATATTTACATATTTTAACAATATCCTCCATAGATAAAATATCTAAATCTGCACAAACAACTCTAGAAATCCTTCTTGCAGAATCTTCTTTTGATTTAGATGCACCATCACATGTAGCACATACATAATCTTCATCATTAATAAGATTAAGAACATTGTATACATCTGCAGTAATAGCAAATAACTCAGAAGATACAGAATAATTATCACCATTAATTGGAATAGAATCTACAAAACTTGTTAAATTAGTTCTTAAAGTTCCAGTATAAACTAATTCCCCAGTAGCAGATCTTTCAAAGTCAGTTCTACCTTTAGCACACTCTTGACCATTTTTAATAGGAATAATATCAGTAGTTGTACTTCCAGTATCAATGAAAATACAATTTTTTTCTATTTCTGCAATAATTTGAGAAGTTGCTTTCCAATTAGCAGCTGCAACATCAATTGGATTATTTATAAGTTCTTCTAATGATAAAACACCATTTAAGCCAATATAACCTATAGGAACATCAAATAACTTTTCACAAGTAGTTGCAATATTAATTACTCCCTCAGTTTTAGTTTCAAATGCATCAACAAGTTCTGCAGTCATTGAAATACCTACTGCATCAATTTCATCAATAGGACAAATTTTTTCAATTAAACTAATTAAAGTAGCATCTAATTTTTCATTTTGAGACCACATAGGAAGATATTCAAAATCAGTTTTAATATCTTTAATCTCACCATTTTCAAAATCAATAACAGCTAAATCTGTATTTGCACCACCAATATCAAATCCTGCAATTTTCATCATAAATTCTCCTGTTTAATTTTTAAAATACCTTCATCATTTTTTAAGAAACTTACTTTACCATTATAATTTATTTTATTAGAAACATCTTCACATTTAATTTTTTCATCTAATAAATCAAATATTAACTTAGCTATATTAAAATTAGCTATTTTTTGAAGACCCACATATGAAGTTGTAAATCTTGAGTTTAATTCAATTAAATAAATTTCTTTTGCATCTTCATCAATTATAAGATCTACACCTACAAATCCTTTAATACCTGGAACATACTCACAAGCTAACTTAGCTAATTTAAATGCTTCATCTTTTAAAGGATGATTAAATGGTATTTCACCACCAACATATTTTCCTCCTTCATCATTAATTTCAACAATTTGTCTATTAAGACTAATTGGAATAGCTGTTTTACCATCCGAAATTAAACTAACACTTGCAACAGTCCCTTCAATAAATTCTTGAACAACAAAACGAGACCCAGGTTCATATAACTTCTCAAGTTCATCAATATCTACTTTAGATTTTATAAGTTTAATATTTTCACAATCTACACCATAACGAGATTTAGCTATTAATTTTTTCTCTTTAATTAAATTTTTATCGGAATTATCTAAAATTGGAATATCTTTAGGTTTTTGCATAATCGGAACAGTTCCATCATCTAAAGATTGATTCCCATAGTCCCCATTAATTTTATCAAAAAATATTTGAATAGCTCTTTTCCAGTAAGTTTTTGGATTTATAAGAATATTAAATGTTTTAGGTTGTTTTAATCTTCCATTAAAATAATCAAAAGTTTCATATTTATCAGAAGCTAACTTAACAGCATAGGAAGTAGAACCATAAATTTTAACATCATTTTTTTCTAAAATTTTTGTTAAATTATAAAGATTCATATCATTTTCAGCTGCAATAAAAATAGCTTTTGAAAAAACTTTTGAATTATCTTCTAACCAATTATATAAGGAATTTTCATCATGATTATCATTATAAAGAATAATAGGTTTAAGATTAAAATTATCTTCTTTTAAAATATCATCAAAAATATTCTTAAATTTTTCTGATATTAATACATAAGTATCAAAGTCTTTTAATTCAATAATTAAAGATCGGATAATTTCTTCTGCTTCAGATATTATTGTAGGATCATCTACACCGGAAGCCGTGAAATATTCAAAGACTAAAACTGATTCTTCATTAACATTAGCTAAATCATACATATTATTACCTTAATAAAATAAAATTAAAAAAAATCTTATAAAAATTAAATTAAAAAAAAATAT
>JAZLLL010000036.1:0-7318 GCA_045598125.1 Methanobrevibacter sp.
TCCTGTAGCTTCTGAGGTAGATGGAACAACTACAAAAGTTGGTGTAGATGCAACTAAATCAATTTTAGAACCTCAAAAGTTCGAAAGAGTTAGTTTTAGTGAATAAAATTAATTCAATGAATAATTAAAAATTTAAATGTAACAAGGATAGTGTAAAAATGGAAGTTGGAATTATAGGATCTGGAGCATTTGGAACTGCATTAGCTCAAACAGTAGCTCAAAATGTAGAAACTGTAAAATTATATTTAAGAAGAGAAAACTTAGCTAATGAAATTAATAATATTCATATTAATACAGAATATTATCCAAATACTGAATTAAAAGATAATATAATAGCTACTACTAATTTAAATGATTTAAAAAATTGTAAAATCATCCTGTTATCTATTCCTTCATCTGCATTTAGAAATACACTTAAAAATTTAAAAGAAATCATATCTAATGAAACTATCCTTGTTACAACTGCAAAAGGAATAGAATATCCTTCACTTAAAACTATGGGAAATTTAATTGAAGAATACTTTAATAATCAATATGTAGCTTTATCTGGTCCCAATTTTGCATCTGAAATTATACTTAATTTACCTACTGTTTCTAATATTGCATCAAGAAACATAGAAAATTCTAAAAAAGTTAAAGAAATTTTAACAACTCCACAATTTAAAGTAAAAATAATTGAAGATGTAATCGGACTTGAATTATGTGGAGTAATTAAAAATATTAATGCAATAGCTAATGGTATTTGTGAAGGAATGAATATCAACGAAAATGCAAGATATAGTGTTTTAACTAAAGGATTCAATGAAACTGTAAAAATAATTGAGGGTGTAGGAGGTAAAAAAGCTACAGCAAAAGAATATTGTGGATTTGGAGATCTTGTTCTCACATCAACTTCAAGTGAAAGTAGAAACCATACACTTGGAATGCTTTATGGTCAGCGTATAATTGTTGATGAAAAAGCTAGTGGAATTGTTTTTGAAGGTAAAAACTCAATTATGGCTACTAAAGACATTTGCGATAAAAATAATATTAAAAGTGTAATTGTTGATTTTGTATATGATGTAATTGTAAATCAAATTCCTCCTAAAATAGCTTTCAATACAATATGGAAAAACATAGAGGATTAAAAATAATTTTTAATAAATAAAATTTAACAAGAGAATTATCCATTAAAGAGGTTTAAACATGAAAAAAGTAATCACATATGGAACATTCGATTTATTTCATAAAGGACATTATAATATTCTAAAAAGAGCAAAAAAATATGGAGATTATTTAATAGTCGGTGTTACAGGAGAAAACTATGATATAGGTCGTGGAAAATTAAGTGTTCATGATACTCTCGCAACAAGAATAGAAAATGTAAAAAACACAGGTTTAGTAGATGAAATTATTGTAGAAGAATATCTTGGACAAAAAATTGGAGATATTATAAAATATGATATCGATTCTTTTGTTATTGGAAATGATTGGGAAGGAAAATTTGATCATTTATCAAGATATTGTAATATGATTTATCTTGAGCGAACCAAAGGTATTTCAAGTACTCAACTTAGAGAAGAGATTAAAAAATATAGTATAGGTATTATCTCTGACATGGATGATGATAATCAAATCATAAAAGAAACAAATCTTGTAAATGGTTTTAATGTTAAAAATATTTTTATTGAAGATAAAAAAACATTAAAATCTTTCCAAGAAAAATATGAAGTAGAAAATGTATTTTATGATGTAGACTCTATGATTGAAGCATCAGATATAATTTATATTCATTGTTCCACTATAACAAGAGCAGAATATATTCATAAAGCAATAAACTCTAAAAAACATGTGATTTACGATTCTCCTGGAACCCTTGAAAGTGAAGAATTAAAAAAATTATTAAAATTAGCAGAAAAAAATAATGTAATTTTAATGGAAAATATTAAAATGGTTCATATTTATGTGTTTAATCAATTATTATGGATGACTCAAGGTGGATTGATTGGGGACATTATAAGTTTTAATTGTTCTATTTCTAAAAATGATGAAAGCCGTTCCAACCTTTTCTATGACTTAAGTTCTTTAGCATTACTTCCTATGCTTAAAATAATGGGTCAAGATTATGAAAAAGCAGACTTTATGATTAAAGAAGATGAAGAAGATATTGAATTTGCATCAATGAATTTTGCTTATCCAAATGCAAGAGCTATTATTAATGTTGGAAATAAAACAAGAGTAAATAATCAATTAGAAATCATTGGAACCGAAGGAACAATCCGTATGAAAGATAATTGGTGGAGATCTAAATACTTTGAACTCCATAGACCTGGAATAAGTGAACCAGAAATATATAATACAAACTTTGAAGGAAATGGATTTAAATACTTAATAAAAGGATTATCAACAATGTTATCTAATAATCAAACTGATTCAATGGGTGTATTTAAAGATGAATCTATAAAAATAGTTGAAATTTTAGAAGAATTAAATAAAACAGAGGTATAAAATGAAACAAAACTTATTTACTATTGGACCAGTTGAAATGTTTGAAGAAACATTAGAAATTGGAGGAAAACAAGTCCCTTATTTTAGAAATAATGAATTTTCTAAAACTGTTTTTTCTGCAAGTGCGGGATTAAAAAGATTATTATTTAATGAAAAAGGAGAAATCATATTATTAACTTGCTCAGGAACAGGAGCTATGGAAGCAACGGTTATGAACTGTTTTACAAAAGAAGATAATTTAATAGTTATTAATGGTGGATCTTTTGGAAACCGTTTTACTCAAATCTGTGAAATTCATGAAATTCCTTATAAAGCTGTAGAGATTGATGAAGATGAATTAACAAAAGAAATGATTGAAGAAGTAATAAAAGATGAAAAATTCACAGGTTTACTTGTAAATCTTGATGAAACTTCTAATGGACAATTATATAACATTCAAATGTTATCTGAAGTTTGTAAAGAAAATAATTTAATATTTGTCGTAGATGCTATTAGTGCATTTTTAGCTGATGAATTAAATATGGATAAATATGGAATCGATGCAGTTATTTTAAGCTCACAAAAAGCATTATCATTAGCTCCAGGATTATCTATTGTAGCATTAAGTGAAAAAATCTTAAATAGAGTATATAATATTGATTCTAAATCTATATACTTTGATTTTAAAGATTATTTAAAAAATGGAGAAAGAGGACAAACTCCATTTACTCCAGCTGTAAGAATAATCATTGAACTTGAAGATATGGTTAAAAGATTAGAAGATAAAGGTATTGATAATATAATCAAAGAAACAAAGGAACTTGCAGTTTACTTTAGAAAAAGAATAAAAGAAATTGGATTAGATTATCCTCACTACCCTTTATCAAATGCTGTAACACCAGTTATCTTCCCAAATGAAAATGCTGATGAAGTTTACAAAGAATTAATTGATAAATATGGATTTACAGTTAATCCAAGTGGTGGAAAAAATGCAAAAAGAATGTTTCGTGTAGCTCATGTAGGTAAACATTCAATTGAAGATACAGAAGAGTTAGTTTGTGCTATTGAAGAGATTGTTAATAAATAACCTACTAAACATTAATAAGTTGACAATTATATAATTAACACTTAACTAATAGAAAACAATAATTACTAAAAATTAATTTTATTATAGGATAAATTACAGTGAGTAGGATGAATGGAATACAAAAAAACTTATTTCAATTATTAATTGAATTTGATGAAATTTGTAAAAAAAATGATATAGAGTATCTTTTAGCAGCGGGTGCATCATTAGGTGCTATTAGAAATCGATGCTTTATGCCTTGGGATGATGATATTGATTTATACATAACAAGAGATAATTGGAATAAATTAAGACATTTAGTGGAAACTAAAGAAAATATAATTCCCGAAGGTCGTTCTCTCGTTTACAACGAAAATACTCCTTATTATTGTAATCCTCTTCCAAGATATGTTGATACTACAACTACTACTATGTATGTATCTCAAGCATTAGCAGGAGAAGCTTGTGGACAACATCTTGAACTATTCATTATGGACCCTATGCCAAAAGGCGAAAAAGAAAAAGAAGAATACCTTATTTTATCTCGTTTATATTGTGAATTATTATCTCCTTATTTTGTAGTAAATAAAAATGCTTTATTAGATGAATGGCAAGCACATTATAAATTATACAAAAAATACTGTAAAAGAATTGACAAAGAAGGAGAAGAAGTTGTACTTAAAGAATTAGAAGATAAATTATTTAATTTTTCAGCTGAAGAATGTGATGAATATTGCATGCGATGGGGAATTAAAGTTTATAGATATAATAAAAAACACTTTAAACAAGATAGATATGCTACTTTTGAAGGAAAAGAATTTCCCGTTGGAACAGACACAGAAGGCATACTTAGAACAGCTTATGGAGATAGTTGGATGTATGTTCCAGATACAGAAGAACAAATAAGCCATAATTCTATTCAAAGTTCTACACGTTCATTTAGAGAATATACTAATCGTTATATTCCTAAAATTAATCGTAAAACTGTATTTAAAAAATATCATAAAAATAAACGTAACAATGCAAGTGTATTCTACTATCGTAAAAAATTAGATATGTTAGTTGCAAAAGAAAGAGTAGCTATTAAAGCAAAGCAGATTAAAAATGATTTAGATAGTAAAAAAGATTATTTGTACTCTTTATTAGAAAATAAAAATTATAACACTCTTAATAAAGAATTTAACGATTATATTAAATTACAAATGAATGAAGATGTACGAAAATATAGTATTATAGTTCCCATATCTGATAAAAATCTTAAAACATTAATATTAAGTTTAATTGAACAAGGACAATACTATAATGCAAATAAATATTTAAACCTTTATAAAACTAAAAATCAAGAATTAACTAAAGAATTTAAAGAAATTGAAGAAGAAATAAGTGCTTGTAGGGAATTATCTATAGCTCGTTATGATGAAAAAAATGAATTAAAAGTACAAAGATTAATTAACAAATATATTGATAAATATCCTGATTTATTAGATTTATACCGTGCTCAATTATGGATTAATGAAAATAATGCAAAAACAAAAGAAGATTATGAATTTATTGATAAATTATGTGAAAATGCATTAAAACTATATCCATTTGATGGAGAAATAATGGCTACACAAGCTAAAGCAAAAGCAGAAATAGGAAAAAAAGAAGAAGCAGAAAAACTCTACATAAAATCCATTAATAATACAAGAAATGGATTAATTTGGCAAAAAGTAGAAGATGAAACTAGTATAAGTCGTATTGAAATTGAAAGAGATATAATTAATGGAATTGAAAATGAATACTTAATACCTAAAGAAAGGAAGACTAGTAAAACAAAACAAGATATAGAACTAGAATTACTTCAAGAATTTGATGAAATCTGTTCAAAAAATGATTTAAAATATATTTTAACTGGAAAAAATGCTTTAAATGCTTATATTAATAATACATTTAAAAATACTAATTTAATTGTTTCAGTAGCTATGACACAAGGTGATATCAATCGTTTCTGTAAAATAATAGAATTAGAAAATAGAAATGATAGATATATTGAAGGAGTTTTCAATAATCCAAAACATATAGATTTATTTGTATCTTATGGAAATGAAAATACAGCTAATTTCAATGTAGTTAATTTTAAACCAAATATTAAACAAGGAATTAATATTCGTATATATCCTATAATGAAAGCAGCTGAATTAGATGGAACAAAAATTATAGGAATAAGTTCAAGACATAAAAGAGAAAGAAAATTTCGTAAGTTTTTAAATAAAAGAGTTGAAAATAAAAAATTAAGGTTTGTGAAAAGTGGACTTAATATACTAAACAAAGCATATGATGCTACAGGTAGTAGAAATCGATATTACATACAAATAATGAATAATACCTACATTGATAAATGGGAAGATATTCAAAATTATTCAATGATTAGGATAATAAACTCTCTAATAGATACTAAATATCTAAAAAATACTAAAAAAATCAAAGTGGATTATCTTGAAGTTCCAGTCCCTAAAGAAGCCGATGAATACTTTAATGAATTATTTTATGATAAAAAATTGAAACTTATAACAAAACCTGGAAAATATAGAATTATAGATACTGAAATTAGTTATAAACAAATTATAAAAGAAACTGAAGAAATTCTAAAAGAAGCTAAAGCTACTCATGAAAGAATTTTATTAGGAAGAATACGACTTATAAAAGATAAAGAATCTGTTCATAATGTATGGCGTTTAGTTCAAATGACAGAAAAACAAATTAATTTTATGAACTATTTCAAAGAAAATAATGATTATATATTCGCTACTGATTTAGATGATGATGAAGAATTTAAAAAATTAGAAAAAGAATTAAAACTAGTGATTAGAACATTAAAAAAATATTCTAAATTTGGATTTACTTTCTCTATTAATCCTCAAGTAGATGAATTAATCGAAAGAATATTATTAAAACAAGGTAATAAAAAATTAGTTAAAAAAATGAAAAAATTATCACAAAAAAAATATTTCATAGAATAAAAATTATTTATTCTATATCTAATTTTAAAATTAAGCAAAAATCTTTAAAATTTAATTTTAAGAAAAATAATATCTAACCCTTAAACAATTTAGACCATTCTCCAATCTGTTTAAAACCTACACCTTCATGCATTCTTTTTGCAGGTGGAACATAATAAAAAGAGAATATATCCTTATTTTCAGATTGTAACTGACTACAAAGAGAAGATAAAGTTTCTTTAGAAAATCCTTTACCTCTGTAAGTAATAGATGTAATAACACCACCAATAACTGCTAATTCTTCAAGCTCAGCATAAGTACCAGCATGACAAATAATTTCTTTATTATCATCCCGTAAAATAAAATTACGTCCAAAATTGTCTTTTTTTCTCTCATAATATTGAGCATATAATGATTCATATCCATAAGGTTTTCCAATATCTTCATCTTCAGCAATAATTTTAACAATTTCATCAAGTTCTTCAAATGAAGCAGAATAAGCTTTAGGATTTGGAGGATATTTTAATTCTTTTAACTCACCAACAATTCCAGTTTCTTGAGAATATTCAGGTAATAATATTTTAAGTTTATCTATAACTGGTTTCATACCAAAAAGAACATTAGTACCTTTTTCTTCTATAAAATCAGCAATTACTGTATCAATAAAATCATAATTTTTACTATAAATTTGAATACCACCATAATATTCACTAATTATAGCACAAACAGTATCATCATTATATTGAATCCATACATTAAAGTTTTTATCTTCAAGACCATATTTTTTTAAATCAAGATAAAAATA
>JAZLLL010000037.1:0-3050 GCA_045598125.1 Methanobrevibacter sp.
CAGTACGAGAGGAACGAGTTGTCGGTGCCTCTGGTTTACCAGTTGTCTGATAAGGCATTGCTGGGCAGCTACGCACTGGACGATAAAGGCTGAAAGCATCTTAAGCCTGAGGTGTCCCCTGAAAATAGATTGCTTAGAACGCGAGTAGAAGACTTGTTTGATGGGGTAGGGATGTAAGCTTAGAGGTTTTATTTCCGATTTGTTTAGTCCGCTGCTTCCAATTGTTCGCTTGCTTTATTTTCTTTGTTGTTTGAAGAAATTTTTATTGTGCTTGGAATTTTGGTGCACATGCCTGATGATTATTAGGGTTTGGTTTGGTGTTAACAGTTAGGGTGAAGTTGTACGTTTATTTAAAATGATTATTTTTATTATTATTTATGATTATATGAGTTTGGCGGTCATAGCGTTGGGGTTATACCTGGTCTCGTTTCGATCCCAGAAGTTAAGTCTTTTCGCGTTTTGTTTGTGTACTATGGGTTTCGGTCTATGGGAATTTCATTTTGCTGCCAGCTTTTTTTTATCTTATTTTTTTAGTTTATTATTTTACGAACTATTTATTTGTTATTTTAAAGTTTATTTATTGTTTTAATTTTTTTTAAATTTTTAAAAATAGTTTATTTTTATTGTTTTTCTACAAAAAATTATATATATTATATTTTATAGATAATTTATTGTCGCATCATTTTATATGACTGGTGCTTACGGTCCTTTTATGAGGAAAGCTAAGCTGTCAATGATTAGAAGAAACCCCGCATCAGATAGACTGCCTGTTTCGAGGGTTACTCGTGGAGGAAAGGGTAAACTACCTGTGAAGCAAGAGAGTTAGTACACAGGCAAAATAATTTTTAATGTTTATTATGGAATTATTATAATTTTTTTGATGCGATATTTTTTTTAGAATTTTTCTAATATTTTTCTATATACCTCTTTTAATTCGGGTGTTGAATGTTCATACATTTTCTTTATAATTAATTCTGGAGTACTTTTTGCTAAATAGTTCATTTTTGGTGTTCTATCTACAATTAAATTATAATTTTTATCTAAACCCATAGCTTCAATACCATCTACTCTTGTTTTTGTATATTTCATTAATTCATTTGCCATATGGGTTACAATTATTGCATAGGAATCAGTTTCTTGTATCATTTCTATAAAACTTGAAATAATTTTAACAGCAGCTTCAAGTTCTGTAATTCCTTCAAGTTCATCAAGTAAAACTAATTTTTCAGATTTGTTAGTTACGATAGGTATAAATACATTTAAGAATGATTCAAATGCGCCTGCATCTAATGATCTTTTTTTAGAAAAATGGTATATTTCATCAACTAATTTTATTTTTGCTTCTTTTGCAGGTACTGGAAGACCTATATGTGACATAATTCCTATTTGGCTAATAGTTTCTAAGAGTGTTGTTTTTCCTCCACTATTAGCTCCAGTTAATAATGCAACATTTTCGTCTTCACTTAAATTATAATTGACTCTTTGAATATTGTTTTCTTCATTATGTTCATTTAAACATAAATCTAGATGTAATGCTCCATTTAATTCAATTTCATTTGAAAATTTGGGTTTATTTAATTTATATTCGTAAGCAAAAATACCTAATGCAAATGTGTAATCAAATTCAATAGCTTCTTTAAGTTCTCCTTCTGCCGAATGTTTAATAGATGCTAAATGTTCAGCTGCATTTATTTTTTTATCGAAATAATTATTTTCTTGATTTGAATTTATTTCTTCTTTAACTCTTTCGAGTTCAACTTCATCAATTTCAATAGGATATTTTTTAATAAATGGATCAAAATCAATACCTGATTGTAATTTAATGTTTTCTTTTGATTTACTTAAAATTTCTTCAAATATTTTTTCTATTTTTGGAGGTAGTTCATTATTTAATAATTCAAGTATTTCATTTCCTTGAAGATCTATATTTTCAATTTCTTTTTTCAAAGCATAATCTATATTAACTTTTTCATTTTTAACTATTTCGTCTAAATCAATTTCTTCTTTTTTATATTCCTCAAGTTCTTCAAGTATTATTTTAATATCTCTACATACACTATTCATACCACGAAGTTTTCTAATTTCACTTACAGTTTCAAATAATGTAATATTTTCTTTAAAATAATTTAAAATAATTTCCGGAACAATTTGGTAGGTTTCAGCTTCTTTAGGGATCATTATTATATTACTTGCACCTCCAAAATCTAAAAATCCTTGATTATAAACATAAAATATAAACTCATAATTTTGAATTTCTTCAATAAACATTGGAGAATCTGATGCAGTTATAATCGGATAATATTTATTTAAACCAAGATTGATTAAATAATCACTATCCTCTTCACTTTCAGTTAATATTACTTTACTTCCATCATAGTTTGATTTAACTTTTTTGGGATTACTTAATTTTTTCATTAACTTTTTTAATTCTTTAATTGGTAATTTACTAACTGTTTCCTTTGCATCAATTATAAAATCTAATCTTTTATTAATTAACTCTTCATTTTTTACTGGAGCAAGGAGTAAAATATGATTTTTAGAGTAATTTGTATTAGAATATTTTACAATTTTATCAATTATTTCTTCATATAACTGAAATGCTCTTTCACTTTTAAGGAATTTTTGAGCAGGATTTCCAAGTAATTGGTTCATAATTTCAATAGCTTTTCTCTGACTAATACCTTCAATAGCTGTAAGTCTTTCTAAATCAACATTTTCAATTACTTTATTAAGTTCTTCTTCACCACCTAAATTTAAAAGTATTTTTTCAGATAATTTATTTCCTATTCCTTTTATGCTTTGTAAATTTGCTCCATTCATTTAAATTACCTCATTTATTTTAAACATCTGTTAAAATTTCCTTTTGTCAAATTTAAAGAGTAATTATCTATAACTTCTTGATAAAGTGAAATACTTTCATAATCATTCTTTTTGGCTTTAATAGCTTGTTTATATATAATTCCTATTTCTTTTATATAATCTATTGATTTCCATCTTCCATCTATTGAAAATTTGTAGAGACCTATAGATTTTAAATAATCAATATTTTT
>JAZLLL010000038.1:0-14108 GCA_045598125.1 Methanobrevibacter sp.
CTTTTGAATGTATTTTAACAGGGATACCAATGTTAATATTAATTATTTTTGGTACTTATTTATTGATATATGGGAATTTAACATTAGGCAATTTTATTGCATTTATATCGTATATTTCTTTATTTTTTGCACCTATAATGGAATTAGGGTCTAATTGGATGTCATATAAAACTTCATTACCTGCTATTTCTAGAATTAAAGAACTTTATGATTTGAATGATGAAAATGATTATAGGAGAATATTGGAAATTGATAAAGGTTTTGTTGAGTTGGATAAGGTTAGCTTTAGCTTTGACTCTAAAATTTTAAGTAATTTTTCTTGTACTTTTTATCCTGGTATTAATTATTTGGTGGGTGATAATGGTAGTGGTAAGAGTACTATTTTAAAACTTATTTGTAAAGTTTATTCTCCAGATAATGGTTTTATTAAAATTGATGGTCAAGATATTGAAAATGTTTCTATGGAGGATTTATCAAAATATGTGGGAATTGTTTTTTCAGAACCTTATTTGTTTGAAGATACTATTTATAATAATCTTGTGTTAGGTATTTCAGATATTGAAAAGGTTGATGTTTTTAATGCATGTAAAAAAGTAAATGTTCATGAATTTATAATGTCTTTACCTAATCAGTATAATACTATTATTAAGGAGGAAGGATGTAATTTTTCAGCTGGTGAAAAACAGAAAATTTCATTAGCTAGGGTTTTGATTAGAAATCCTAAAATAATATTGCTTGATGAGGTTACTCGTTCAATTGATAAAAAATCTAAAGCAGAAATTAAAGAAAGTATACATTCATTAAAAGATGAAAAAACAATAATTATAGTTGATCATGAATTCTGTGAGGTATCTTCTGATTTTAATATTGTGAAATTATAATTTATTTTTTTTATTCTCTTCTTTTTTTATTCTATTTTTCTCTTTTTTTCCACTATGTATATTGAATAACATAGTGGAGTGTTTTTATTTGGTTTCTAAGTTTAAATAAATTCGTTAAATGAAAATATTACGAAACCATTATGACGGCAAATCCGAATTTATCCCATATCTTCTAAAAAACTAGATATAAAGTAAATCATTTCAATTTCTTCTCTTTTTATAAAATCATCAAGATTAACTTCAGCATCATCAGATCCAAATGGGAAAAATTTTTTAGAGTAATAAATATTCATTATTAAAGTACCTTCTTCTATAATAGTATTTCCTTCTAAATGATTATTTAAATAATTTAAGGATTTTTCATCTAAATCAAATACCCTATAAGTAACATAATACATTTCATCATCTGTAATACCATAATCTTCAACTTTTACTTCCATATAATCCCTCATCACATTTATTAGAACATTTATAAAAAAAATAATTATTCTTACCAGATACTCCTCACATTTATTAAAACTGATAAAAAAAAGTTATTATCTTAAACTAATAATAAAAATTTTAAACCATTAAATAAATAAACTATTGAATAAAATCATCAGCCTTATTCAAATTCCTTTAAAAATTCTTTAACTTCATCCCCTACTTTATCAAGCTCAAAAGTACCTACATGACCCCATTTAGAATCAAAAATTAATAATTCACTATTTTTAATTAGTTTAGATAATGGGATTCCATCCAAATTAGGTGGAAAATACTGATCTTGATTAATAGCTATAATTAAAACTTTAGCACTTATATCATTCAAATCATCAGTTAAATCATAATCCATAGATGACTTATTAATGTAAATCAAATCATTAATATCGCAACCCTTATTTTCAATAGCAAATTCTTCCATGCCCTCAATAAGCTCATTATTATCTATTTCATATCGATAATATTCTCTTGAAAAACCATAAGTATACATTGCATGACTAAACAGTCTTAAACTCCTATTTAATGATTCTGAAATAGGAAGTTTATAAAATCCACCATTATAATCAGGATCAGATTCTAAAATAGTGTTCATAACATAGGAAAGTGCAAAATTATGACCTCCAACTTTATAACTACTCACAATGGGAATTGCAAAATCAATAGATTCAGGGTACATACAAGCCCAAGTTAAAACTTCAAATCCCCCCATAGAATTTCCAATTAATCCTTTAACATGTTTTAAACCAAATTTTTCTTGAATAAATCTATACTGAAAATTAACCATATCTTCCACATCATATTCTGGAAAATTAGCCATTAAACCAGTAGTTGAAGGTGATGCAGAATTTGGATGTCCCAAAGCAGATAAAGAAATTATGAAAAATGAATTAGTGTCGAAAATTAAACCAGGACCTATAATTTCCTCTTTACGACTTAAAGAAGAATAATCACTACCAGAACCATGAAAATAAATCACAGCATTATTAATATTACCTTTTTCATCATAAATTGGAGTTCCTAAAGTCATATATTCTACTTTGGCTTCATCCAATATTTTCCCATTATTAAATCTAAAATCTTTTAAAGTAAAATATTTAGGTTTTGGAGAAATAGAATTTTCTTCCATATTTTCAAAATTATCACAATTAACTTTATCCTCAACCATTATAAAAAACCTCTTAATAATATATTTAAAGTTTAAAATATTTAAAAGCAATGAAAACTTAAAATATTAAAAATAGAACTAGGAAGACTAAAATACAAAATGTAAAAAGAAAATAAAAAATAAATTAAATTAAAAAAGAGAAAAATTAAAAAAAAACATATATACATAGAAAAAACTAAAAAATAAATTCATTAAATTAAAAACTTTAAATAACTTTATTAAAGTTAAAATTAAATATAATTAAGATGAACTACAATAATCAAAAATATAAAATATTAGAAAATCCCACTTATGAAGAAGCATATGATTTTATAAGCGAAGGAATTCGTAAAAAAGCAATGCTTACTATTTTTACATGTTGTAAAGTTAGCTATGAAGGACGTGCAATGAGCGAACTTGATTTTGGAGAAAGAATAATTATATTAAAACCAGATGGGTGCTTTTTAGTACATCAAGACAACAAAGTTGATCCTGTAAACTGGCAACCTCCTAAATCAAAACCAAGAGTAATAATAAAAAATAAAACACTTTTTTTAGAAAGTTATAGAAAAACCCCTAGAGAAAGACTAGAAGTCGAAATTAAAAAAATACATTTTGTAAATTATGTACTTATAGAAGATTTTGAAGAGTTAGAAATTGCAGGATATGAAAAAGATATGGGAGATATGATTATGGAACGTCCTCATATTATTGAAGAAGGTTTTAAACCAACTGCAAGAGAATATAGTACAGAACATGGTTTTATTGATATTCTAGGAAAAGATATTGATGGAAATTTAATGATTTTAGAATTAAAGTGTAGAAAAGCAGGAATAAATGCAGTCAAACAAATAAGAAGATATTTAACTGATTTTGAAAATAAAAACAATGACGAAATTAAAAACAATACTAAAAAGCAAAAAATTAGAGGATTGCTTGTAGCACCATCAATTGGTGAAGATGCAAAAGAACTTCTTGAAGAAGAAGGAATTGAATTTGTAGCTGTAGAACCTCCAAAAGAACTTAAAAAAGATAAAAAAGTTACCTTAGATGAATTTGTATAAACTTTAGATGAACATATGATAAAAAAAATAATTAATCATTATAATTCTAAAAATTATAATTTAACCAATAATTCCATAATATATATTAAAATTATAAGAATATATCAAAATTACTAGAAAAGTAAAAAAAATTATTAAAAAGGTAAAAACATGGATTTTATCTCAACTTTATTAATAGCAATTGCTCTTGCGATGGATGCATTTAGTGTATCTCTAAGCAAAGGATTTACAATCAAAACCATCAAAAAAAGCCAAATATTATGGTTTGGAATATTTTTTGGAGGATTTCAAGCATTAATGCCAATTATAGGTTGGTTTGCTGGAACACAATTAGAAGAAATTGTCAGTACTGTATCTCCATGGATTGCATTTATTCTACTTTTAATTATTGGATTAAACATGATAAGAGAAAGCTTATGCTCTGAAGAAAAGGATGGAAAAAATAAATTTTCATTTAAAGAACTAACATTACTTGCAATAGCTACAAGTATTGATGCATTTGCTATAGGAGTAACTTATGCACTTTTAAAAACAAATATATTTATTCCTATTATCATAATAGGAACAACCGCATTTTTATTTACAATTATAGGTCTTGTTATTGGTAAAAAAATTGGAAATTACTTTGGAGATAAAATGGAAATATTGGGAGGAATTATACTTATTTTATTAGGAATAAAAATTTTATTAGAAAGTATGGGAATTTTATTCTTATAAAATAAAATATAAATAATATATTTTAAATTACTGCTAGATATAATTAAAAAAATTTTATTTATACCAATAAAATATAGATAAAAAGATAAAAAAGTATTAATTACCACTTAACTCTTTTAATCTCTTAATTTCTTCGATATGGTGTTTTTGAGTAAATTTATTAGCTGGTTTTGAAACTAGCATATGTCCATCATATTCTAATTTATAAATTAAAAATTCATCAGTATTTAAATCAATAAACTCAGAATTTTCTTTTAACACAAGATTATCTAATTCTTCTAAAATCATTTTAAACTCTTTTTGTTCAAGCATTATAATTTCATCAATATTTTTTTTAGAGATATCTGGATTTAATTGCATAGCTAAAGCAACCATACCATTAACTGTTTTAGATTCTAATTCGAATTCAGACAATCTTATTTGTTCCATATTTTTCAACATATGATTTTTAGTTACTTCTGTTACAGGAATTTCTCTTGAAGTTCCTAAAATATTGATTTGATACTTATTTTTCCAATCTGCAATTTCATAAATAGCATAATTGATATTAGTAACACTAATTGATTTGTACTCTGACATAATACCACATATATAATTTAATCTTAATTAAATAATATATTATTCATTAGTAATATACTCTTATTTAATTAATCCATAATATAACTAGATAGTATCTAATACCAAATATAATAAATATAATATAATAATCTATAGCATAATTTTAATAGTATTTAAATATAAGATAAAATATAAACATTAACATTAAGAATAAATCTTAAAATTTAGAAATCATTAAATAATAATCTTATTTACTTAAATGATTCATGAACAATAAAGGAGGATAATAATTTGGTAAAGTATTGTCAAGAATGTGGAAACCCAAGTTATGATGGTGCTGCAATTTGTGGTAACTGTGGTGCTAAATTCCCTCCAAAATCTGAAATAAACTCAAAACCACCTAGTTCTAATGCAATTAGCGAAAACAAGGAAAAAATTGAGACAAAACCAGATTTTAATTTCTCTAAAAATATTAATATCTTTAAAAAAAATATATCTAAAAAACTTAACGAAATAGAATTAAGTAAAGATAAGAAAGTTAAAGAAGATGAAAAACAATCAAAATCTCAAGATATTGAAAGAATAGTAAGTTTTAAAGAGGAATCAAAGGGAATTGAAAATCCTGTTAAAAAATTCAAAAAAACAATTGAAAACACTAAAAAAGAATCTGAAAAAGCAGTCCCAGAAAAAGAAGAAAAAAATGAAATACACACAAATAAAGAAGATAAAAGCCAATTAAAGATATCTAATTTAAATTCAAATGATTTAAAATTTAAATTTACTAAAAAAAATATAGCTATAATTATTATTGTACTTATTATCTTAATTGCTATTGTTGGTGCAAGTATTATGACTATGACCAACACAAATTCCAAAGAAACACTTTACTTTAGTGATGGGCCTATTAGCTTTTATTATCCTGGTAATTGGTCTATGTATAATAATACCAATACTAATGATGGAAGTGGAGAAATTGCATTTAAAACTCCTAATGATGTTTTAATTGGATATACAACAATCACAAGTGAGGATATTACATTATCTTTAATAAGTTCAGAGATTAATAGAACTGCAATATCCTTAGGAGGATCAATAATAAGTTATAAAGATATAACTATTAATAACATAAGTGCAACAGACATTACAGTCAGTAGTGGAGAACACGGATATTCTAGATATATATCAATTATACACAATGGTGTTTATTATAGTTTTGTTATTAATAATGGGAAAACAAACAATGTTAATGACTTAAATTCATTAAATAGTACAGATATTCAAAATATGATTAATAGTATTAAATTTTCTGATTTAACTTTGAATAATATGAATTCAGAAGCATAAATGCAATAAATAATTAAATAATTTAATAACTATTTTTCTTTTTTCTTTTTTTAATATATTTTAAACCATTATATTATCTAAATTTAAACATAAAAACTACTTTTAAATTAAATAATAAAAAATAGGCAGATTATATGAAAAAAATGAAAATAGCTCTTTGTCAGATGAATGTTGTTGATGATAAAGAAAAAAACATTAAAAAAGCAATTAAAATGATAAAAGATGCTAAAAAACATGATTCCGACTTAGCTATTCTTCCAGAAATGTTTAATTGTCCCTATGAAAATAAAAAATTTATAGAATATAGTGAAGTATTATCTAAAAGTGAAAGTTTAAATCAAATTTCAAAAATAGCTAAAGAAGAAAACATACATGTTTTAGCAGGATCCATACCTGAAAAAGTTATTTTAAAAGAGAAACCCCCATCCAAAAACCATGAAAAAGAAAGTGAAAAAGAAAATAAAGAAAAAATATACAACACTTCATGTTTATTTAATAATAACGGAGAATTAATTGGTATTCATAGAAAAGTCCACCTATTTGATATTAATGTTAAAGGAAAAATATATTTTAAAGAATCAGATACTCTAAATGCTGGAGAAAATATTACTGTTATAGATACCAAATTTGGAAAAATAGGAATCGGTATTTGTTATGATATTAGATTCATAGAGCAATCTAGAATTATGGCACTTGAAGGAGCAAACATATTAATTTTTCCAGGAGCATTCAATTTAACAACTGGTCCTGCCCATTGGGAAACATTATTTAAATCTAGAGCATTAGATAATCAAGTTTTCACAATAGGTGTTGCACCTGCATTAAATAAAAATAGCAATTATAAATCATATGGACATTCAATAATAGTAAATCCATGGGGAGAAACAATAACTAAAGCAAATTATGAAGAATCTTTAATTATTAAAGAAATAGACTTAGACAGTATAACTAAAATTAGAGAAGAACTCCCAATAATGATTAATAGAAGAGAAGATTTATACACAATAAAAAAATTAAAATAAACATGAACCAATTATAAATTTCAAAATATAAAAAATGAATATTAAAGTAAAAAAAATAAGTTTAATTTAAAAATTAAACCATTTTAGATAGTCTTTTTTCAAACCATTCTTCTTTACCAGGTTTAACTTTTGATAAAATTTCAATAGCAGAATTTAAAATTCTTATTTCATTATCATAATCATTTTGTTTTCTATATAAAATAGCTAAACGTTTATATGGTGCATCTTTTTCAGATTTTTCTTTAATATGAAGTTCATAAGCTTTAATAGCTGCTTCTAAATCTCCTGTTTTTTCAATTTCTTTAATTTGACTCATAGGCATAGCTTTAGATGAATGTGTGAGTTTTCCACCCTCTTTTATAATTTTTTCAGCTTTTTTAATAGCTTTATTACAATACTTTTTAAAATCTTTATCCTTTTCATTACGTCTTGCTTTTTTAATTAAACCAATAGATTCAGGAGTAGCTAAGTCACCTAAAGCAAAAATAGTAGCAGTCCTAACACCACCATCCTCATCTTCTAAACCTTTAGCAATAAGTTCTAACTTATCAGAAGCTTGAAGTTCACCTAATCCCCTAATAGCCACTTTACGTACACCAAAATCCTCATCTTCAACAGCACTTGCAAAAGAATCTATTGCTTTTTTACTTCTAGTCTTTTGTAATGCAACTGCTAAAAAACGTTTATTAATACCAGTTTCATTATTAAATTCATTAATTAAATTATCAACTGCAACATCGCCAAAATTACCTAAAATTTCAGCAGCTGCAAAACGAATAACTGGTTTTTCATCTTTAGTAGCTTCAATTAAGGGTTTTATAATAATTTCATCTTCAATTTTTTCCAAAGATTTAAGAGCTTCTTTTCTAATAGAAACATCTTCATTTTGAAGCATTTCAATAGCTTCATCTACACAGACCATAAAAATCCTCCACAGTATTTTCATTTTCATTAATTAATTCATTACCTAATTCAATGTATAATAATGTTTAAAATATTTGATAATAAATCATATTAATAAAATATATCAATATAATATTTATTTAACCTATTATTTAAATAATAAATGTATTAAAAAATAAGAGTATTAAAAAAATAAATTTATTAATTAAATGATTGAATTAAATAAAACTGAAAAAGGACTTAAATAAACAGTAGTTATCTTAATTAAATATAAATTACAAATTTAACAGATAATATGATCAAAAAACAAACTAAAATTTATACAAAAAAAGAAATTTATAAAAACTTACATCCTTATGTAAAAGAATGGTTTAATAAAAACTTTAAGGATTTTACACCTGCTCAAAAACAGACAATTCCCGAAATTCATAAAGGAAATAATGTTTTAGTATCCTCACCAACAGGATCTGGAAAAACATTAACTGCATTTTTATCTATAATTAATGAGTTAACACAACTTGCAGATAAAAATAATCTTGAAGATAAAGTTTATTGTATTTACATATCCCCCTTAAAAGCATTGGATAATGATATTAACGAAAATCTTAAAAAACCCATCACAGAAATCGAAGAAATAGCTAAAAGATATAAAGAAAAAAAAGGAAAACAATTTAAAAAAGGAGAAAAAGCATTAGGATTAAGACAAGCAGTAAGAACTGGAGATACAAGCCAATATGAACGAAACAAAATGCTTAAAACACCACCCCACATATTAATTACAACTCCTGAAACATTAGCTATTCTATTAGTAGCACCTAAATTTAGAGAAAAATTATCTAATGTAAAATATGTAATTGTTGATGAAATTCATTCACTTGCAGAAAATAAAAGAGGAGTTCATTTAAGTTTATCTCTTGAAAGATTACAACATTTAATTGGAACCTACACACGAATTGGTCTTTCTGCAACCGTATCTCCTCTTGAAGAAATTGCTAAATTCTTAGTAGGAAATGAATATGGTGCTGAAAGAGATTGTAAATTAATTGATATAAATTACTTAAAAGAATTAGATATAAAAGTACTTTCACCAGTTGATGATATTGTAATAGCTGAAGGAGAAGATACTAGAGTAGCTACTTATGAATTAATTGATGAGTTAGTATCCAATCATAAAACTACTTTAATTTTTACAAATACTCGTAGTGCAACTGAACGTTTTGTTTATAATCTTAAAAAATTACATCCAGAAAAATTTAATAATGAAAATATAATGGGACATCATTCTTCATTATCAAAAGAATTAAGACTAGAAACTGAAAATAAGTTAAAAGAAGGAAAATTAAAAGTTGTCGTATCTTCAACTTCACTTGAATTAGGAATAGATATTGGTTATATTGACCTTGTAATCCTTATCAACTCACCAAAATCTGTTTCAAGAGCACTACAACGAATTGGAAGAAGTGGACATAAATTACATGAAAAATCAAAAGGAAGAATCATAGTTACAGATCGAGATGAGCTAGTAGAATGTTCAGTATTATTAAAAAATGCAAAAGAAGGGAGAATTGACAAAATTAGAATTCCTAAAAATTGTTTAGATGTTCTTTCACAACACATTTATGGAATGAGTATTGAAAATCCATGGGATATAGATTATGCTTATGAAGTAATTAAAAAAAGCTATTGTTTTAAAAATCTTGATAAAAATGATTACGAAGATGTTTTAAGTTATATGGCTGGAGAATGGGTAGAGCTGGAAGAGAGATATGTTTATGCAAAAATTTGGATTGATTATAAAAAAAGAATTTTTGGAAAAAGAGGTAAACTTGCAAGAATGTTATACTCTACAAATATTGGAACAATTCCTGATCATTCATCAGTTATTGTAAAATGTGATGGAGAAAATGTAGGTAAGATTGAAGAAGAATTTATGGAAAAACTCAAAAAAGGAGATAGTTTTGTCCTAGGAGGTATAACCTATCGTTATAATTATAGTCGAGGAATGACAATTAATGTTTCACCCACATATGGTCCTCCAACCATACCTTCATGGTACTCAGAACAACTCCCATTAGCATTCGAATTAGCTATAGATATTCAAAGATTCAGATATATTTTAGAAAGTAAATTTCAATATAATAGGACAAAAGAAGAAATCTTAGAATTCCTTTATGAATATCTATATATTGATGAATATGCAGCAAAATCTATTTATGAATATTTTAAAGAACAATATGATTATGCACAAATCCCAAATAGACAAAAATTAGTTATTGAATATTATACTGGATTTGGAGGAAGAAAGTTTGTTGTATTCCATAGTTTATTCGGAAGAAAAGTGAATGATGCATTAGCAAGAGCTATAGCTTATATTGCCTCTGAGAAGAATAAAAAAAATATTACAATTTCAGTTACAGACAATGGGTTTTATCTAAGTTCAGAAGGAAAAATTAGTGCATATGAATCTTTTAAAAAGTTAACTCCAGAAAATTTTGAAAATATATTAATAAGTTCAATAGATAAAACTGAAACATTATCAAGCCGTTTTAGACATTGTGCAGGTAGATCTTTAATGACACTTAGACATTATAAAGGGCAAGATAAATCAGTAGGTCGGCAACAAGTACGGGGAAAAATATTACTTAAGTTTATACAAGATATGGATAATAATTTTCCAATACTTAAAGAATCAAGACGAGAAGTTGTTGAAGATTATATGGATATTAAAAATGCAAAAAGAGTACTTCAATGGATATATAGTGGAGAAATGGAAATTAAACGAATTAACACAATCATACCAAGCCCTTTTGCATTTAATCTTGTATCACAAGGATATCTCGATGTTTTAAGTCAAAATGATAGAGCAGAATTTACAAAAAGAATGCATAAAGCAGTTCTAGACCAAATAAAAGAAAAATTAAATAAATATCCTTATTAAATAATAAAATATGATAAAACAACATATATAACACATAAAACTAAAACATACAAATAACATAAAAACACAAATAGTAAAACTAAAACATAAACTTAAAGGTGAAAACATGAATGTGTTGGTAGTTTATTATTCAAGAACAGGAACAACTAAGAAAGTAGCGAATTTTATTCAAGAAAAATTTCATGCAGATATTGATGAAATTAATCCATCAAAAAATTATGATGGTAAACTAGGTTATGCTAGAGGAGGATTTGAAGCTTCAACCAATAAAATGCCAAAATTAGAGAATAATTTAAAAAATCCTTCAAATTATGATTTAACAATAATTGGAACTCCTGTTTGGGCTTTTACTATGGCAAGTCCTGTATTAACTTACTTAAGAGAAAACAAAAATAATTTTAATAATGTTGCTTTTTTTACAACAGCAGGAAGTAGTGGAATGGAATCTACATTAAAAAATATGGAAAAAGAAAGTAAAAATCCTTTAAAAACATTATACCTTACAAGAAAAGAAATGGAAGATTATAAAAATAAAACTCAAGAATTTATAGAGGAATTAAAAAATATAGTTTTAGACGAAGAAAAACAAATAACCATGCTAGATTAAAAAAATTAATTAAATAAAAAAAACAACCAATAGTAACTAATAAAAAATAATGAGGCAATAAAATGACTAAATGGAGTGCAGTAATAATTGGATTTATTTTATGCATGATTGTAAAAGTATGCTTCAGCCCATATGAATTTGTAGGCTTATTAATTGTTGGATTTTTAGTAGGATATATTGCAAAATCAGGAATTAGTGGAGGAATATGGAACTCTGCACTTGCAGGAGCATTTGGAACTATCGTATCATCAATAATATTTATACTAATATTCACTACAGGAGGCACTCTACTTGGAGGCTTATTTGGAGGTATTGCAGGATTTACAATCTCAGGAACTGCAAGCATTATTGCAATAATCTATGAAATAATCAAATACATGATAATAATGGGTATAGCAGGAGCTATTGGTGGAGGTCTCTCTAAAAATAGAAATTAAAACCATAAAACCAAAAGCAAATTTATTATAAATATAAATTACATAATATATAATAAATTCATAAAGTTATATCTAAAAACAGAAATTAGTTATAGTATTATCACTTAAAAAAAGGTGAATAAATGGTTGATACAAATAAAGGTAAAAATAATAAAACAAAAAAGAATCTTAAGTTACCTGAAATTGATTTAAAATCTTTAATTATTGGAACTGTTATATTCCTATTCTTCCCAGTTGCAGCATACAATCAAAATATTGATTTATTAAGTGCATTTGCAGCAATAGGTCCCTTATATATAGGATATTCCTCAAAAACCAAACTAAAAGGACTTATTTTAGGATTTATCTCTGCAATTCCTCTATTATATGTTACATTTATAGGAGCATTAGGTCCAATTACCATAAAAAGCACTGATATAAACCAATTTAATTTAATGCTAATTATAATTTGTGCTTCAATATTAGGAATGGGTGCTTTAATAGGTCTTCTTGGAGGTTATTTATACCAAAGTAGAGCAAAATCTAAAGCAGCATATGAAGCTAGAAAACCAAAAGGATCTAAAAATAGACCACTTATTGAAGAAAAAGCTGAAAAAGTAAAAACTAAGAAGAAACTCGAAGATACTGGTAGTGTAAGTAAAAATATTGTAAACTTATTTAGACCACGAAAATAGAAATCAGTTATAAATCCAGTTTATAAAAACTGAATATAATAACTATTTTTATTTTATAAATATAATATGATTCTAAAATAAACACAAAATAAAAAAAAATATGTTAAATATTAAACTATTTTTAAATAAAATAAATTAAAAAAAAAAGATAATAATTAATATGTATAATTTAAGTAATCACTTTATCAAGTGCATCTTGTTCTATTGCATTTTTAATTTCTCTTGCAGTTCTTCTACCCATACTCATACCTTCACCATACTTAAGATAACTATAAGAAGAACCTTCCATAAAAGTATTAGTACCACCATCAGTTCTTGCACTAGTTTCAAAAACAACAACTTCCAGATTATCATTCACAAGAGTTTGCATACAAAAAGCACCATTTAAACCAGGTTGCACAAGTTCTGCAGCACTTTTAACTAGTTTATCCCCAATATCAAAGACTTGAGTAAGTAAAGATTCACGAATTACAACCGGATGATTACCAGTAACAACATAAGATGGACTAAGATCCACATCTAATTGGTCTTTAGCAGGCATTCTTACAAATCCATCAATACTGGATTCATATCTACTATCCATACCCATAAGTTCCACTTCATCATTTAATGCAGAGTAAAAATAATGAATACAATAATTACAACCGCAAACATATTCTTCAATATGTGCTTGTTCTACATCAGAATCTTCAATCCACCCTCTAGCTTTCATAGATTCAATTTTAGCATCAAATTCTTCAGGAGAAGATGCTACAAAATATCCTCTTCCACCTCTTGCACCAGGGAATTTAACCATAACTGCCCGATCAATATCTGCAGGATTATCATATTTTAAAGGAATTCTTACATTACCATTAATAAGTAATTTTCTTTCAAGATCTCTTTCAGCTTCCCATCTTAAGATATCTCTATTACCAAACATAGGAACCTCAAATATATCTTCAACATTATCTAAACCTGCATAAGCTACAAAAGAACCATGAGGTACAACAATAGCATTCATAGATCTAAGTTTATCTTGAACATCATCATTAACAATATCTGCAAATTTATCCACCATTATAAACTCATCAGCTACACCAAATCGCTCATAGGGTATTTCCCTCCCTTTTTCACAAACAATTGCTGTTCTAAACCCTTCTGCTTTAGCACCATTTAAAATATGTAAAGAAGTATGACTACCTAAAGTAGCAATAGTAATATTCTCTTTATCATATCCATCAATGATTTCTAAAATTTTTTCTTTACTTACTTTTCCCATTTTTAAATCTCCTGAATTCAAGTATGCTTATGTTTAATAAATAAACAATTAAAATCATCAGATAATATTAATATATTC
>JAZLLL010000039.1:0-6934 GCA_045598125.1 Methanobrevibacter sp.
TTTATTATATTATTATTTTTTTTAGTTTAGAGAGTTTTTAAAATCTTCATTGATTAATTTATTTTTACTTTTTTTAATATGTTTATAATAAAAATTATTAATTATTAAATAAATATATAATAATGTTATATAATTTCAAGTAAGGTGGTATTTAAAATTGAGAATTTTGATTACTGGTGCTAATGGTATGTTAGGTTATGATTTAAAAGAAGTTCTTGCAGATTACGATGTCATAACTACTGGATCTAAAGATTTGGATATAACTAATTATAATATTATTGTAAGTAAATTTGATGAACTTAAACCAGATTTTGTAATTAATTCAGCTGCTTATACTGCTGTTGATGATTGTGAAACTCATTGGGATGATGCATATAATGTAAATGCTATTGGACCTAAAAATTTAGCCATTGCTTGTAATGAAAGGGGCATTCCACTAGTTCACATTAGTACAGATTATGTATTTAATGGAGAAAAAAATACTCCTCTTGTTGAAGATGATAAAGTTGGTCCAAAATCTGCATATGGTAAGACAAAATTAGCTGGTGAAGAATTTATAAAAGAAAATATGGAAAAATATTATATTCTTCGTACTGCATGGTTATATGGTTATCATGGCAATAATTTTGTTAAAACAATGTTATCTTTAGCTTCTAATCATGATGAAGTAAATGTTGTTTATGATCAGATTGGTTCACCTACATTTACACATGATTTAGCTTTAGCTATTCATGAATTGGTTGAATATTATGAATTTAACAAAGAAGATATGTCTAAATATGGTATTTATCATTTAACTAATTCTGCAGAATGTTCTTGGTATGAATTTACAAAGTACTTTTATAAATTAGCTAATTTAAATACAAAAGTAAAACCAGTAACTACAGAAGAATTCCCTAGACCTGCTACAAGACCAAGTTATTCAGTTTTATCTAATGAAAAATGGATTAAAGCAGGTTTTAAACCACTTAGAACTTATAAAGAAGCTATTAAAGATTATTTAGCAATGATTTTATAGAGATTTTAAAGTTTATTTAAAATGTTAAATGATAGATTAGAAAATCTTATTATAATTATTTATAAGAATTTATTATTAATTAAGGTGTTAAAATGAAAGGTATTGTACTTGCAGGAGGTTCTGGAACTCGTTTGTATCCTATTACAAAAGCGGTTTCTAAACAATTATTACCTCTTTATGATAAACCAATGATTTATTATCCAATATCTATTCTTATGTTAGCTGGTATTAAGGAAATTTTAGTTATATCTACTCCAAGAGATTTACCAATGTATAAAGAGTTACTAGGTGATGGTTCTGATTTAGGTATTAAATTTGAGTATGCTATTCAAGAAAATCCAAATGGTCTTGCTGAAGCATTTATTGTTGGGGAAGAATTTATTGGAAAGGATAATGTAGCTTTAATTCTTGGAGATAATGTCTTTCATGGACATAGATTCACTGAAATCTTAGAAAAAGCTGCAAAAATTGAGGAAGGAGCTATTGTATTTGGTTATTATACTAATAATCCTGAATCCTTTGGTGTTGTAGAATTTGATAGTGAAGGTAATGTTTTATCTCTTGAAGAAAAACCTGAAAATCCTAAATCAAACTATATAGTTCCAGGTCTTTATTTTTATGATAATAATGTTATAGAAATAGCTAAAAATGTAAAACCTTCTGATAGAGGTGAGTTAGAGATAACTTCAGTAAATGAAGAATATTTAAATAAAGGTCTTCTTAAAGTTGAATTACTTGGTAGAGGTATGGCTTGGTTAGATACTGGAACTCATGATGGTTTACTTGAAGCTGCTAATTTCGTTGAAACTGTTCAAAAAAGACAAAGTCTTTATATTGCGTGTTTAGAAGAAATAGCTTATTTGAAAGGTTATATTACTAGAGAAAAAGTTTTAAAATTAGCTGAAAGCCTTAAAAAAACAGACTATGGACAATATTTACTTAAATTAGTTGATAGGGAAATTTAACTTCATTAGTTAAAATTTTTAATTTCCTTAATTAGTAAATTTTTAGTTTATGGATGATAAGATGGGTAAATTTAAGATTATAAAAAAAGAAATTGAAGGTGTTTTTACTGTTGAACCAACTGTTTTTGATGATGAACGTGGATATTTCATGGAAACTTATAATGAAAATGATTTTAAAAAAGAAGGTATTGATTTAACTTTTGTTCAAGATAATCAATCAAAATCCTCAAAAGGAGTACTTAGAGGTCTTCATTTTCAATATACTCAACCTCAAGGAAAACTTGTTCGTGTAATTAAAGGAGAAGTTTTTGATGTAGGAGTAGACCTTAGAAAAAATTCACCTACTTATGGAAAATGGGTTGGTGAGATATTATCAGAAAAAAATAAAAAACAATTATTTATTCCAAAAGGCTTTGCTCATGGATTTCTTGTTCTTTCTGATGAAGCTGAATTTGTTTATAAATGTACAGATTTCTATAATCCAAATGATGAAGGTGGAATTCAATGGAATGATCCTGAAATAGCTATTGAATGGCCATTTGGAGATTTAACAGAAGAGGATATAATTTTATCTGATAAGGATAAACTTTGGAAGTCTATGAAAGAAACAGAAACAAATTTTTAGGTTTATGGTGTTATTATGGTTAAAGTGTTAGTTACGGGCGGTGCAGGATTTATTGGAAGTAATTTTGAAAAGTACATGCTTGATAAATATTCTGATTATGAAATTATTAATTTAGATGCTCTTACTTATTGTGGAAATCTTCGTAATTTGGAAGATATTGAAGATAATCCGAACTATTCATTTGTTAAAGGGAATATTAGAGATTCTAAATTAGTTGCTGAAATTGTTTCAGAGGGTATAGATTATATTGTAAATTTTGCTGCTGAAAGTCATGTTGATCGTAGTATAGAAGATCCTGAAATATTTATTAAATCTAATATTTTAGGTACTCAAGTTTTACTTGATGCTGCTAAAAAATATAATATTAAAAAATATCTTCAAGTTTCTACTGATGAAGTTTATGGTAGCTTAGGTTCTGAAGGTTATTTTACTGAAGATACTCCTTTAAAAGCTAATAGTCCATATTCTGCATCTAAAGCAGGTGCTGATTTAATGGTTCGTGCTTATGGTAATACTTTTAATTTACCAATTAATATTACTCGTTGTTCTAATAATTATGGTCCTTATCAATTTCCTGAAAAATTAATTCCTTTAATGATTTCTAATGCTCTTGAAGATAAAAAGTTACCTATTTATGGGGATGGAAAAAATATAAGAGATTGGTTACATGTTTATGATCATTGTAGTGCGATTGATTTAGTTCTTCATAATGGAAAATTAGGTGAAGTTTATAATATTGGAGGTCATAATGAAAAACAAAATATTGATATTGTTAAGTTAATATTAAAAGCACTTGATAAACCAGAATCTCTTATTGAATTTGTAAATGATAGATTAGGGCATGATAGGCGTTATGCTATTGATTCAACTAAAATTACTAATGAATTAGGTTGGGTTCCTAAATATACTTTTGAAACTGGTATTGTTGAGACTATTAAATGGTATTTAGATAACCAAGATTGGATTGCTAATGTTAAATCTGGCGAATATCAAGAATATTATGAAAAAATGTATAATAATCGTTAATAATGCTTTATTGGAATTAAAGCTTTTTAATTTATTATCGAGATTAAGTTTAAATTAGATTTATATTAATATTTTAATTAAATTTAAATTATAAATTTAGGTATTTAAAACATGTTTATTAAACATAAAATTTATGGAATGATATTTAATTGTTTTAGGATTTTTCCATTAAAATCAAATAAAATTAGTTTTTTAACTAATACTAACGGTTTATTTGAATCTAATTTTGAATTTATTGCTAAAGAATTAGATAATAGAAAAAAAGATGGCAAACCAGTAGAATATCATTATGTTTATAGAGATAAAATTTCTATTAAAAATATGTATAATTTAGCTACTTCTAAATATGTATTTTTATCTGACAATTTTTTTCCAATTGCTTTTATGAATTTCCATAATGAAGCAATATTAGTTCAATTATGGCATGCTTGTGGTGTTTTTAAAAAGTTTGGATATGAATTTGTTGATGGAAATTATCAAAAGCTATTAAAAAAAATAGGTAAAAGAACTAATTATTTACTTGTTAGTTCTAAAAATATTTCTGAAATTTATGCTAATGCATTTGCTATGGATGTAGATAAAACTCTTCCATTCGGAACTCCAAAACTTGATTATTATTCTAAAAAAAATATTAGTGAAGAGAATAAATTAAAAATTAGAGAAATATTTGAAGATAAATATCCTAATATTAAAAATAAAAAAATTGTTTTATATGCACCTACTTTTAGAGAAACACCAAAATTTAATAATATTTTTAATTATTTTGATTTTAATAGATTTATTAATGAATTAGGTGATGAATATTCATTATTTATTAGATTACATCCTCGTATGAGTCAATTTTCAAAAGATGATTTTGAAAGTTTATTAAATAGTCCAAATATTATTGATGTAAGTGATTTTAAAAATGAACAAAATCTTTTACTTGTATCAGATGTTTTGATTAGTGATTATTCTTCTATGATGGCAGAGTTTGCATTGCTTAAAAGGCCAATGGTGTTTTTTGCATATGATTTAGATAATTATATCAATAATGAACGTGATTTTTATATTAATTTTGAAGAAGATGTTCCAGGAAAAGTAGTTTTTGATATGGATTCATTAATTAAAGTTTTTAAAGATAAAGATTTTGATTTAACTAAGTTAGATAAATTTTTAGATTATCAACTGGAATATCTTGATGATAAATCAACTAAAAGACTTGTTGATTTTTTATTAAAGATTTAATAAGTTAATAATTTTATTAATTTATAATATTAATCTTATTATATAATGTTTATGCTTATATATGATAGTGATAAAATGAAGGTTTCTGTTGTAACTCCTAACTATAATGGTTTGAAATTTTTAAATATGTACTTTGAATCTTTAGCTATTCAAAGTAGATTTATTGAAGAAATTATTATAGTTGATAATGGGTCTGAAGATGAGAGTATCCAACTGATAGAAGAGTTTATAAATAGTCCTAATTTCTCTATTCCAATTAAACTTATTAAAAATGAAGAAAATCTTGGTTTTGCAAAAGCTGTAAATCAAGCTATTGAAATAGCTTCCTCTGAATTTATATACTCTGTTAATAATGATGTAGAACTTGAATATAATACTTTAGAAACTCTTATAAATGCTATGGAAACCTCAATTATTAATGGTGAAAATCCATTTTCCCATGCTTCTAAAATGATTCAATTCCATAATAGAGAACTTTTAGATGATGCAGGAGATGAATATACTATATTATCTTGGACTAAAAAAGCAGGGGATGGCCAGTTAGTAAAAGATAAAAAATACTCTAAAAAAAGAGAAATATTTACAAGTTGTGCTGGTGCAACATTATATAGAAAATCTGTATTAGAAGAAATTGGTTTATTTGATGAGAATTTTTTTGCTTATGTTGAAGATATTGATATTGGATTTAGAGCAAGAATTAGGGGTTATAATAATTATTTTATTCCAGAATCTATTGTTTATCATTATGGTAGTGGAACAAGTGGTAGTCGATATAATGAATTTAAAATTAAACTAGCTGCTCGTAATAATTTTTGGTTAATTTATAAAAATTTCCCATGGCCTATGAAAGTTGTAAATTTTCTATTTTATTTTATAGGATTTTTAATTAAATATTTGTTCTTTATAAAAAAAGGTTATGGTAGTATTTATTTATCTGGAATAAAAGAGGGATTAAATAATAAAGATAAAGTTAATAAAATTAAATTTGATAAAAGAAATTGGAAAAATTACTTTAAAATTGAATGGAAATTAATTAAAAATACTTTTGAGTTATTGAGAAGATTATTGATTATATTATAGATTGTTCATAATATTAGATATCATGGAGAATAAATAATGAGAAATATCAGATTATCAATTATTATTGTTAATTATAATACTTATAAATTAACTAAAAATACTATAGATTCTTGTTTAGCCGAACCAACTTTTTATCCTTATGAAATATTTCTTGTTGATAATAGGTCTACAGATGATAGTTTAGATAAATTAAAAGATTATTTTTCTAATGAAATTTCTCGTGGTATTATTCATGTGATAGCTAATTCTAAAAATGAGGGTTTTGCTAAAGCTAATAATTTAGCTATTAAAAAATCTAAAGGAGATTATATTTTACTTTTGAATTCTGATACATTATTAAAACAAAATACTATTGATAAATGTATGGATTATATGGTGGATTTAAAAAATGCGGATGTTGGAGCTTTAGGTTGTAAAGTTTCTCTTGCAAATGGAGAATTGGATAAGGCTTGTAAAAGGAGTTTTCCAAATCCTGTAAACTCATTTTATAAACTATTTGGATTTAATTCGTCTTCATCTAAAAATAATTATAATTTAGATTATTTAGATGATAATGGGGTTTATGAAATTGATTGTCTTGTTGGAGCATTTATGCTTGTTAGAAAATCTACTATTGATGATATTGGTCTTCTTGATGAAGATTATTTTATGTATGGTGAAGATATCGACTGGTGTTATAGAATAAAAAAAGCAGGTTGGAGAATTATCTATTTTGGTGAAGCTGAAATTCTTCATTATAAGGGTGGAACAAGTAAAGGTGTAAGTAGTAAAGATTTAACAAATAGAAAGAAAAATCCGAAATTAATTTATCATTTTTATAAATCTATGTATATCTTTTATAGTAAACATTATACAAATGAATATTTGGTTTTTACTAATATTATTGTTTATTTAGGAATTTTTTCACTTTTAATTTTTAAACTTATTCTTAATTCTTTTAAGAAATCTTAATTTTTAGAAAAATTGTGTTTTTAGAAGTATAATTGTTAAATA
>JAZLLL010000040.1:0-8623 GCA_045598125.1 Methanobrevibacter sp.
TTTATAAATTTTAATATTTTTTAAATAATTTCAACTTATTATTAGTTATGAATATTGATTCTAAATAAATAATATTTAAATATTTCTTATAATAAACTTTATTTATTAAAGTTTTTATTTAAATTTAAATTTAAATTTAAATTACTATTGGATAATATTATAGGTGGATTTTCCATGATATCTCTTGTGTTAAAAGATAAGATTAATGGTGATGTAAATAGGGTTGAAATGTCTTTTAAAGAATTTTTTGAAAATTATTCTCCTTTTAAAGAGCTTTCTTTAGATGAGGCTCGTGAACATTTTAATTATTCTGTAACTGATACTGATCCTTTAATTTTAAGTCTGAATGCTCAAGATTTCACTATTAATTTTTCTAATCTTCTTGTAAGAAATATATTTAATTTAGTTTATGAGTTTCCTGAGGGAAAAAACATTTTTGATATTTACACTTCTTTTAATTTTGTGGGTTTTAAAAAGATATTAGAAGAATTAAAAATAGGAGAATCAAAGAAATTTGATTATTGCATGTTTCTTGATGATAAATTAATTCATTATTATATTATAACTATTTATAGAAGCCAAGATTCAATTTTATTCTCCTCTATTAAAAATATTTCTTATGAAATGTTTACGAGAAAGGATAGCTATTTAAACTCTTCAGATGAAGGAGTTTTAGTAATTAGAGGAAATTCTATTGTTTTTGCTAATTCAATAATTGAAGAATTATTTTCTATTTCTCAAGATGAACTTTTTAAACTTAGTTTTAATGAAGTTTTAGATTCTTTGGACATTGAAGGTAATTTTAAAAAGTCTATAGAGGATATTAGTAAAGGTTATTCTATTTCTCAATCTTTTACTTCAAAAATATGGGTTAAAGGAGTAATTAAAGATTTTGAAGCTTTTTGTTCTAGTTTTATGTATGAATCATTACCTTCTATTCATATACGTATAATGGATAAAACGGACTTAAATTTAGCTAAAAAAATTAATTTTCAAAAGCAGAATGAATTACAAATGCTTAGATCTTTTGCAAATATCGCATCTTTTGTACAAGATGATTTAACTAATGAAATTCGCTGGTCTCCTGAAGCAGTTTCAGTTCTTGGAATGCGCCCTACTTCTGTTTCTCTTAAAGAAGATTTATTTAAATATATAATTCCAGAAGACAAAACTAGTTTTGAAAAAACTTGGATTAATTCCATTATTCATAAAATGGATGTAATTACAGAATTTAGTATAAAAAATACTAATGGTGAATTAAAACATTTGTATTTATTTGCTAAATTATTTTATTCTCCAGATGGAAAAATTAATAAAATTAGAGGATTTATTCAAGATATTTCTCAAATTTTTAATTATAAAACAAAGTATGAGTTATCAAAAAATTTTAAATCAAATAATTTAAAAACAAGTTATCATAGTGGAGATGTTCTTGCTAAATTAATTCTTAATTTAATTAAAAAAGAATATAAACTTACTAATGATTCTTTAGAAGTTTTAGAAAAAACCCAAAATAGATTAAAAGCAGTACAATTTGTTTATAAAATGTTATCTCGTTCTGCTAGATTTCAAATTAGTTTAAAAACATTTTTCGATAAATATATTAAATCTATTCATAAATTTTATGATATTAATCATATTGATTTAGATTGGGAAATTTCTCGTGAATTTGTAGGTTCTAGATTAGTTTTCATTCTGGCTTTTTCTATTAATGAAATTTTAGCTGAAATATTAAAGCATACTTCTCCTCAAGTTATTGAAACAATAAAAATTAATCTTTTAAAAGAAGAAGATTATCTTCATTTAGTTGTTTGGACAGATTTAATATTTTATGATAAATATCTTATTGAAAAAGAATTTGTTATTCTTAAATATATTCTTAAATCATATGATATTAATAATTATAATATTGAAGTGAATGATGAAGGTACTTTATTTGATATTAAAGTTATGTAATATTTAAGTTATATAACATATAAAATATCAATTAAAATTTAAGTAAGCTATTAATAAATAATACTAATTAGCAGTACTAACTTAGCAGATATTAAAATTTTTTATCTATAATATTAAATAGATTTTTATATTAAGAAAAATATAGTTTAATTATTAAATATGTATGTGATATTATGGCAAAGAAAAATGATAAAATGAGTATGCCAATGAGTGGTGCAGGTTTAGTAAGATATTTCGATGATGAGAGTGTAGGGCCAAAAATATCTCCTAAGCATGTTATTGCTATAACTATTATACTTGCTATATTCTGTCTTATTTTAAGATACTCAGTATAATTTATAAAGTTATTAATGTAGGCTATGGTTATCTTTATTACTTATGAGTATTGATAATATGAACTATAATTAACTAATTGTTAGTTATTTAGTCAGTATTGGATTAATGGATTGTTAACTATGGTCTTAAATTTTAAGGATAATATTAGAATAGTTGTATTTGACTTGTTAGACTTAATACTTTTTTTTAATTATTACTACTATTCTTTATTTTTATTTTTTTATTTTTAATATTATTCTATTGAAGATTTAGTTGTTGCTGTTGAATGATTTTACTTCTAATTAATTTTTTGTGATATTATGGATTATTTTGAAAGATTGGAAAAACAAACTCATAAATTATATGAAATAGCTAATGAAGCTAGATCTAAAGGTTTAGATGTTGAATTAGAAACAGAGATTCCATTAGCTAAAGATTTAGCAGAGCGTGTTGAAGGGCTTGTTGGTCCTTCTGGTATTGCTAAACGTATTAAAGAGTTAGAAAAAGATTTATCACGTGAAGAGGTGGCTTTTGAAATTGCTGCAGAAATTGCATCTCAGGAATCTGATGCAACTGGTGAAAAATTAGAAGAAGAAAAGCAAAAATTTGCAGATCAAGGTTTAAGAACAGCTTTAGCTATTTTAACAGAAGGGGTAGTTGCAGCTCCTTTAGAAGGAATTTCTGGAGTTAAAATTAAGAAAAATTCTGATGGTACTAAATATGTAGCAGTTTATTTTGCAGGACCTATTCGTAGTGCTGGAGGTACAGCAGCAGCATTATCTGTACTTTTAGGGGATAAAATAAGGGTGGCTACTGGATTAGAGCGATATAAACCTACAGATGAGGAAATTGAAAGATATGTTGAGGAAGTGGAACTTTATGAATCTGAAGTTACTAATCTTCAATATTCTCCAACTCCTGAAGAAGTAAGACTTGCTGCACGTATGATTCCTGTTGAAGTTAGTGGTGAACCTACTGATCAAATTGAAGTATCTCACAGAGATTTACCTCGTGTTGAAACTAATAATATTAGGGGTGGGGCTCTTTTAGCTATGGTTGAAGGTGTAATTCAGAAATCTAAAAAGATTTTAAAAATTTCTAAAAAACTTAAATTAGATAGTTGGGGATTTTTATCAGAATATGCTAAAGGTGTAAGTTCTGATAAAAAAGAAGATGAAAAAGAGGAAAAAAAAATAAATGAAGAAGAAATTAATCCTGAAGAATTAATTCCAACTAAAGAAGAACTTTTAGAACACTCTAAGTATATTCAGGATATTATTGGTGGTAGGCCAGTTTTAGGTTATCCTTCAGAAAAAGGAGGATTTAGATTAAGATATGGTCGTTCAAGAAACACAGGTCTTGCAACAATGGGAGTACATCCAGCTACTATGGAACTTTTGGAATTTTTAGCTGTTGGAACTCAGTTAAAAATTGAAAGGCCAGGTAAAGGTAATTGTGTAGTTCCTGTAGATTCTATTGAAGGACCTATTGTTAAATTAAAAAATGGGGATGTTGTAAGTGTTAAATCCATCAAACAAGCAAGAGAAATTAAACCAAATGTGGTTGAAATTTTATTTTTAGGGGATATGCTTGTTGCATTTGGAGAATTTTTAAGAAATAATCAGCCAATGTTGGGGTCTTGTTGGTGTGAAGAATGGTGGATAGAATGTATACGTAATTCTGATAAATATGTTAAGGATCTAGTTGAAGGGGATAATGGTAAATACAATCCTAATGTTGATTTATTTGAACTTGAAATGAAAGAATTAACTATTCAAGAAGCTTTTGATTATACTTATACTTATAATGTACCATTACATCCACATTATACTTATTATTATAATGATATTTCTATTCATGATTTAATTAATTTAAAAGCTTGGTTGGATACTAAAAGAGATTCTTTTGTTGAAAATGAAGATTTAGTTCTTGATATTGCTCCTGAAAAAAGAATACTTGAAGTTTTAGGAGTTCCTCACAAATTTAGAGAAAATAAAGTTGTAATTGATAAAAATGATGCTTATGCACTATTTAAAACTGTCTCTAATGATTATTCCTCTGCTTTAAATAAAAAAATTAGAGATAAGACAATTGAAGTTTTAAATAAAGATTTAGATTTTGAAATTAAAGATAAAGCACCTTGTTATATTGGAACTCGTGTAGGACGTCCAGAAAAATCTAAAGAGAGATTAATGAGGCCGGCACCTCATGTACTATTTCCAGTAGGAAATTCTGGAGGTAGTAGAAGATTAGTTGCTGAAGCTGCTAAAAAAGGGAATTTAAAGGTTGAAATTGCAAAAAGAGAATGTACTCAATGTCATTTGATGTCATTTAAATCTATATGTCCTCATTGTGGTGCACCAACTGTTATTTCTAAATCTGGAATTAAAAATTTAGATCTTAGGCGTATGCTTACAAAAGCTTCTGAAAATATAGGTGTTAGGAAGGTTGATGAAGTTAAGGGAGTTATTGGATTAATTTCAGAAGATAAATTTCCAGAACCTTTGGAAAAAGGTATTTTAAGAGCTAAAAATGGGGTTTTCACTTTTAAGGAGGGAACCATTCGTCATGATTCTACTGATTTACCTCTTACTCATTTTATACCTAAAGAAATTGGGGTTACTGTTGAAAAATTAATTAAAATGGGTTATGAGCATGATTGTTATGGAGAACCTATTACTCGGGATGATCAAATTATAGAGATTAAGGTTCAAGATATTGTTGTTTCTAATAATTGTGGTGATTATTTAGTAGGTGTTGCTAACTTTATTGATGATTTACTTGATAAATTTTATGGTATGGATAGATTTTATAATGTAGAAGATAGGAGCGATTTAATTGGTCATCTTATTGCAGGACTTGCTCCTCATACATCTGCAGGTGTTTTAGGTCGTATTGTAGGATTTACTTCGGCTCGAGGATGTTATGCACATCCTTATTTCCATTCTGCAAAAAGACGTAATTGTGATAGTGATGAGGATTCAGTACTTCTTCTACTTGATGCATTAATTAATTTCTCGAAATCTTATTTGCCAAGTACTCGTGGAGGAAGTATGGATGCTCCTCTTGTTCTATCTACTCGTATAGATCCTGAGGAAATTGATGATGAATCTCATAATTTAGATATTTTTGAAAGATTTCCATTAGAGTTCTTTGAACGTTCTCAAAAACCTTTAAAACCAGCTGAAATGCTTGATTTAATTGATAATGTGGAAATGCATTTGGGTACTGATAGACAATACCATGACCTCATGTTTTCTCATCATACATCAAGCATTCATGCGGGGCCTAAAATTTGTTTGTATAAACGTTTAGGTTCTATGAAAGAAAAAGTTGAAGCTCAAATTCTCCTTGCTGAACAGATTAGGGCTGTTGATCAAAGAGGAGTTGTTGAAGGAGTCTTATCTTCTCATTTTTTACCTGATATTATGGGTAATTCAAGAGCATTTTCTAAACAAAAAGTAAGATGTCCTAAATGCAATACTAAATATAGGCGCATGCCTCTTACAGGTAAATGTAAATGTGGTGGAAATCTGATATTAAGTGTTTCAAAAGGATCTGTAGTTAAATATCTTGAAATTTCACAAGATTTAGTTCATAGATATCCAGTTTCTCATTATCTTGAACAAAGATTAGAAATTCAAGAATTTGGTATTAATTCTTTATTTGAGAGTGATAAATCTAAACAAAGTTCTCTAGATATTTTCTTTGGATAGTTTATTCCATTTTTATTTTTTTTAATTTTGTATCTTCCTTTTTTTTTTTAATTGTTATTTAAATATTGTTTACTTTATTATTTTTATCAATTAATCCTATAATTTTATTTTATACTTTACGAACAAGTTTATATACTTGTAATAACAAATAATAATTTATACTATTATGTATGTTATAATTTTATAATAATATGGAAGTGTTAATGTGGGAATTAAAGGTGTAGATGGGGAAAAATCTAAAATCACTGTTAAAAAAAACAATGGTGTATGTGAAAGTTTTAGTTATGAAAAATTATTAAAATCTTTAGTTATGGTTGAAGCACCATTTTTTGAATCTGAAAAAATTGTTTCAATTGTGGTTGAATCTTTATATGATGGAATAACAACTAAAGAAATTAAAAAAATCGTTTATGAATCTTTAGAAGAAGTAGATTCTGAAGCAGCTAATAAATATTTAGCAAAAACTACTTTAAAAGTACGTTCTTCTAGAGATAAAATTGAACCTTTTGACATGGCTAAAATTGCAAGTACATTAGTTGATGAAACTGGTGCTTCTCAAGAGACTGCTTTTGAAATAGCTACAGAAGTATGGAAAGAACTTAAAAAATTAAATGTTGAATATCTTACTGCACCTATGATTAGAGAAATTGTAAACACTAAACTTGTTGAATATGGATTAGAGGATTTAAGAAAAAGATACACTCGTTTAGGTATTCCTGTTTATAACATTACAAATTTAATTCAAAATGGTTCTAGAGATAATGCAAATATGATGCATAATCCGGAATCTATTCATAAATATGTTGCGGATGAAGCATTAAAACAATATGCTCTCTTACATATGTTACCATCTCATTTAGCAGATGCTCATATGTCTGGTGATATTCATATTCATGATTTAGAATTTTTTGCTGGAAGACCTTTAAATTGTCTTCAACATGATATTAGAACATTTATCAAATATGGTCTTAAAGTTGACGGTACTGGAGATCATACTTCTGTAGCAGCACCTCCTTCTCATATGGAAACTTTAATGAATCATACTGGAGAAATTATGCTTGCAGCACAACAAAACATGTCTGGTGGACAAGCAATGTCTTTATGGAATGTATTTGTTGCTCCATTTGCAAGAGGAAGATCTTATGAAGAGATAAAACAATGTATTCAAATGCTTGTTTATAATTTAAACATGGCATATGCGGCAAGAGGTTCTCAAGTTCCATTCACTTCAATGCAATTAGAGTTTGGAGTTCCAAAATTCTTAGAAAATTTAACTGCTTATGGTCCTAAAGGTCAAGAAATGGGGGTTTATGGTGATTTTGAAGATGAAACTAGGATGATTCAAAGAGCATTTACTGAAGTTTTACTTGAGGGAGATTCTGAAGGTAAACCTCATCTTTTCCCAAACACAATTTACACTTTACGTAAAGAAACTCTTAAAGGAGACTATGATGAAGATATGCTCTTAGTTCATGAGCTTTCTGCTAAATATGGTTCTTCCTATTTTGTAAATATGTTACCTGATTACAGAGGAAAAATGGCAAATTATATGGGTTGTAGAACATGTCTCCAAGATACTTGGACTGGTGATTGGGATGAAGATTGTTTAAGAACAGGAAATCTTGCTTATGTTACTTTAAACATGCCAAGAATTGGATATCAGTCTAGGGATGAAGATGAAGTATTTGAATATTTAGATAATTATATGGATTTAGCTGTTGAAACATTAATGATTAGAAGACAACAAGGATTAAATTGTTTAAATAATTTTGATATTTTACCATTCCTTAATCAAAAAGTTGAAAATGATACTTATTATAGAATAAGAAATTCTACTTTATCTTTTGGTTTTTGTGGTCTTAATGAGATGTTACTTGCTTTATTTGGTGAAGGAATTGATAATTCTGATGCAAATAAATTTGGGGTTAAATGTTTAGAATATATTAATGATAGAGCTAAAAAATTACAAGAAGAAACAGGTCTTAGATGGTCTGTATTACAAACTCCTGCAGAATCTACTGCATATAGATTTGCTACATTAGATAAAGAACAATTTGGTGATAAGGCTATTTTACAAGGAGATAATGGAGCTAATTATTACACTAATTCTTCACATGTTCCAGTTAACTCTGAAATTTCTTTTGCAGATAAAGTTAAAATTGAAGGTAAATATCATAGTTTAACTCCGGGAGGACATATTTTCCATGCATTTATGGGTGAATCTTATTCTGATCCAGAAGCTTTAATGAGTTTAACTAATAAAATAGCTAGAAAATCAGATATTGGATTCTGGGCTTATTCTTCTGCATTTAGTTTTTGTCTTAAGTGTAAAACTTTAATGAAAGGATTAAGTAATAAATGCCCATCTTGTGGTGAAACTGCTGATGTAGAATGGTATGATAGAATTACTGGTTATGTACAACAAGTAGGGCATGCTAAATCTGCTAATGGCGGATGGAATGCAGGCAAACGTCAAGAACTTATAGATAGGCGTAGATTTGAGCAATAAACTTTATTTTATTATACTAAGATTCTATTAGTTAATACAAAGATTACTTTTTAGTAATTTATTATTAATTTTAATTCTTAGTATCCTTTTTACTAAAATTTTATTCCTATTTTTAATTTTTAAAAAT
>JAZLLL010000041.1:0-2063 GCA_045598125.1 Methanobrevibacter sp.
TTATTAAAAATAAATATTTAGTATATAGTTGTATTTTACTAATTACTAGATTTTAGTCAGTATATTAGTGGTGTTATTATGAGGATAGTTTCAATTGTAGGATCTAAAAATACTGGTAAAACTTCTCTTACCGTAAAAATAATTGAAGAACTTTCTAATAGAGGATTTAAAGTAGCTAGTATAAAGCACTCTCACCATGAAATGGAAATAGATCATATAAATACAGATACCTATAAACATAAAGAGGCAGGTTCCGATTTTGTTGTAGGTGTTGGAAAAAGGACTTTTTTTAATATAAATCAAGACATGTCTCTTGAAAAATTATTATTTTTAATTAATGCTATTGATGATGTAGATTTTGTAGTTATTGAAGGTTTTAAATCTTATAAATATGCTAAAATTTGTACAAACTCTGAATTTGAGGATGATTACACAATAGCTACAGTTAATTCGTTTAATATTACAAATGATGAACTTTATGATTTAGTTAATCTTATTGAAGAAAAATCTTATGGTATTATTAACACATTATACTCTGAAAAATGTGGATATAATAATGGAGAATTAATAGCTCAAGCTTTAATTAATGGAAATTTAAAACATGGCGCTGATGAAAAATTAGATGTTAATTTAAATATTGATGGTATTAATATTGGTTTAAATAGATTTGTTAGGGAGTTTATTAAAAAAACAATTCTTGGAAGTTTTAAATCTCTTGCTATTAAAGAGTATGGTGTAGAAAATTTTGATAAAATAGAAATTATTATTAATAATAAAAATGATGAGTAGTTTCTTTTAATAATTAAAAGTTAGTGATTTAGATGGATAAAGAAGTTTTAATTAATATTGATGAAAAGAACATTGAAGTTAATGGATTTGTCACTGGTTTTATTAAAGAAACTATAATTGGAATGTTAAGTTCTCTTAAGACTGATGATTCTTTAAATGAATTTGAGACTATTGAAATTAAAATAAATAATAAGAAATAATTTAATCAATAATTATTAAAAATTATTGGGGATATATTATGGAAGATAAAGTAAAAGATAACTATGATAGGCCGATTCTTTCTCTTAGAATTTCTATTACTAATCGTTGTAACTTAGATTGTATTTATTGTCATCATGATGGAATGTTAAATTCTTCTTTAGAAATGACTCCTGATGAAATTTATCAGATTTGTAGAATAGCTAAGAAATTAGGTGTTGAAAAGATTAGATTATCTGGTGGAGAACCTTTAGTTAGAAAAGATATTGTTGAAATTGTTAGTGGAATTAATGACATAGGTTTTCAAGATATTTCAATAACTACTAATGGTATATTTTTAAATAAATATATTGAAGATTTGTATGAAGCAGGATTAGATAGAATTAATGTAAGTTTAGATACACTTAGTCCTTTAACTTATAAAAAAATAACATCTAAAAATCATTTAGAAGAAGTTAAAGAAGGAATCATTAAATCTATTCAATTAGGTATATCTCCAGTTAAAATAAACATGGTAATTATGAAAGATATTAATGATACTGAAATTATGGATCTTTTTGAATTTTCAAAAAAACATGGAATTATTCTTCAACTTATTGAGCTTATTGAATCTGAAAGTTGTAATGATAATGAATTTAATTCAGAGTTTCATTTTAAATTAGATAAGTTTGAAAGTTATCTTGCAGAAATAGCTGATGAGATTAAAGTAAGAAAAAATATGCAGGATCGTAAAAAATATTTTATTGAGGGTGGAGAAATTGAAGTTGTTCATCCTGTAGATAACACAAACTTTTGTAAAAATTGTACACGTTTGAGAATAACTCCTGAAGGTAAAATAAAACCTTGTTTGTTGAGAAATGATAATTTAGTTGACTTGATTAAGTTTATTCGCCAAGATTATTCTGATGAAAAGTTAATTGATATTTTTTTAAAAGCTATTGGAAATAGAGAACCTTATTATAAAGAATAATTATTATGGGTGTATATTTTATTTATAAGTTTTTTTTATTTTATAATTCTTTTTTTATTTTTATTGTATGTGTAGTTTCTACACATTTTTTTTTAACTTTTTAAAT
>JAZLLL010000042.1:0-2302 GCA_045598125.1 Methanobrevibacter sp.
TTTTGACGTATTGAATAAGTTTTTTTATTTTTAATTGGATTAAAACCTTCTATTTCATAAGACTTTTTATAAATCCCAATTCCTCTTCTTTTCCATTTATCTATATTATTTAAATTAATTCCTCTTTCAAAAAGTAGTTGATGAATATCTCTAGATTTAAGACCTTTAATTTTATTATTAGCTATTTCAGTAGAATATTCTTGATTTAATACCCATATCCCATAAGAATTAATACAATTTCTCCATGATTCATCTTGTCTCCATTTAAAATAATCATAGATTTTCTCTTTAGAGATAGGAATTACTCTTGAATCAAAAGAAACAGGCATAATAGAGGTTATATTAGAAAGTTCTTTAAAATCCATTTTAGAAGAGAAATCTTGAGTAAAATGATAAATAAAAGAACTTGATGCAATAGATGAAAAAACTGAATTTAATTTTTCAATTCTTCCTGAAAATGGAATTTCACTTAACCAGATATTGATCTCATCAGAAAAAGTATAAACAAATTTAGGTGAAAACTCATTAAAAATATCTTTAGATATTTCGACCATTAAAGATGAAAAATTAAAATCATAAGGTTTCTCTAAATTGAGTTTATGAGATAAAGTATGAAATTTTCTACCATCCAACCTTAAAATAATCTCAGAAGACTTCGGAATCCTTAAATTAGAATAAATTTCATAATCTTTCATAAAATCACCAATATTCAACTAAATCAAAAGTTTTAAAAATTAAAAACTTTAATAATTATAGATTATTAACTTTTAAGTACCCATTGAAAAACGTTCATTAAAACTTTTTAATAATTTAATAGCTGAAAATGCAGCCAACATACTTGTTTTAGGATTTGCTTCACAAGGTAAATTTTTAGAACGAGTTTTAAATTCTCCGAAATCTCCTTTTACGAAAACTTCATGGACATTCCTATCCACTTTAGGATCTACAATAATCTTAACATCAATATCCATATCACATGCAATACTCAAAGATGCAGCTACATTAATGTTTACAGGAAATTTTTCAACCGCTTCTGATGCTTTACCTTCAAATAAAACTTCTTCATCTTCAACAAGTTTGCCTAATGACTTTGGAGATTTCCTTGTTGTTAAAGAAGCTTCAGTAATATGACCAATAGATGCAGCTTTAATACCATCTAACCCAACGATTGCTCCAGAAGGCGCATAAATTTTAGAATTATTCTTTGTTGCAGATTCAACTAGTTTATTTCTAAAATCAAAATCCATTAAAGCTCCTACACTCATAACCATTAAATCTTTACCTTCATTAATAACATCTAATGCAAATCCTTTAAGTGCTAGAGGTGATGCTGCTTCTACAACTAAATCAACTTCTTTAATCATATCTTCTAAATTTAAAACAGCAACCCCCTTAGCTAAAATAGCTAAATTTTCTGCCTTTTCCACATCCCTATCAAAGAAATATTTAATATCAATACCATCTCTTTTAGCACTAATATTACTAACTATAATATTAGCTATTGCACCACAACCAACAATCCCAATAATCATATAATCATCCCCTTTTAGAGCAAATATTTTTTAAGTTTTAATAAATTATTAAAAAATAGAAAAAAAGGTAAAACTAAAAAATAAGGAAAAAAATGAAAAAAAAGAATAATAAGAAATAGGCAAAATTAGTCTAAACTTAAAATTTAAGAAAATACTAAGTTTAAAAAACCTACTCTTTTTTAACTTCAGGAACTGGAACTACTTTAGTATCTTCTTGATTAGGAGTTATAGTAGATTCGCCTGGAAGTTGTTTTGAAGGTTTTTTAATATCTTGAGGATTAATTAAAATAATGTCCCCAATAGCTTTTACTTTATCATAGTCAATACTCATTAAACCTTCTTGAAAAGTTCTTACTGGTTCTTCCTCTGGAGCAAATTGAAGACCAGATTTAAACATATCCCTAATACCCATATTTTTCTTTTCTGGTTCTACAGCCCTTACTTGAAGTCTAGAAATAGTTCCATATCTAATATTAAGAACCACATCATGAACTTGTCCCACATATTGTCCTGCTAAAGTATAAATATCTAAATCATAAAGTTTGGAAATTTCAACCATTTTTTTCACCCTAATAATAAAAAAAATAATATTCTAATTAACACATTAAAAATTTCTAATTACATATTAAATCAATACTATATAAATTAATCAAAATATTAAGTATATACTAAATATAGTATATGTTTTTTGGTCATATAAATAGTTTTCTTTAATTTATTAATAAGATAATAAATAAATAATAATTTAAATAAAAAAATACTATAAAAAT
>JAZLLL010000043.1:0-10223 GCA_045598125.1 Methanobrevibacter sp.
TTTAAATTAAATTTTTATTAAATTTTCATTTTTATAGGGATTATAATGGTATTTATTGGAATGGACCATGGAACTACTGGAATCTCATTTGGGATTTTAGATAAAGATGGTCAAGTATTAGAAGTTTTTAAGATATCTAGGGAAGATAGTAAATTAGGTAAAGTTTCAGCTATTGATGAGATTTCTAAACGTGTAGATTTAGAGGATATAGATTTAATGGTTATCACTTATGCAATGGGTGATGGATTTGATAAGATAATACCAATAGAAAATGTGGAAAATAGAGGAATTATTTCTATTGGTGGGGCAGGTAAGATTACTGGTGGAGGAACATCAGTTTATTCTGAAATTGAAAATTCAGATATTCCGGTGGTTATGATTCCAGGTTTGCATAAAGATTCTGAATTTTTAGACCCTTTATTTAGGGCAGCTTATTCTCATCATGCAAGTCCTGAAAAAGTTAGTATTGTTTATAATGCTTATTTAGAAACTAAATGGGAAAATATGGTTGTTGCTGATATTAGTTCTAATAGTGTTAATCTTTTAGTTGAAAATGGTAAAATTAAAGGAGCTATTGATGCTTGTTGTGGTGCTATGGGTATTGTTCATGGACCTCTTGATTTAGAGATGATTCGTGATGTTGATGATGGTAAAAGAAGTGCTAATGAATGTTTTTCTCATGCGGGGGCTATTAAAATAGCTAATATTGATAATAAAGTATCTTTAATGAAAGATGATCTTCTTAAATTATATGAAGAAGGAGATGAAAATGCAATTTTAGCTATAAACTCTATGATTATGACTGTGGCTATGGAAATAGCTGGTCTAATTGCGGTTTCTGAAAGTATTGATGGAATTGTTTTAACTGGTTCTATGGGATCTATGAAGCGTCCTGTTGATTTTGAAGCAGAACTTAATAAATACTTCAAAAATCAGTATGAAATGAAAATTATTTCTTCGGAATCTGGAGCTATTGGTGCGGCTCAAATAGCTAGAGATATCTATAATGGTAAAAAAGATATTTTAGGTATTGAAGTTCAGATGTAATTTTTTTCTTTTTTAGTTTTTTATTATTTTTTTAGTTTTTTTAACTCTTTTTTCTTTTTTTTAGTTTTTAATTCTATTTCTTTGTTGATTCTTTTTTTATTTAATTTTTAAATAAATTTAAATTTTTCTTAAAATAATTATAAATTTATTTCAAAAGTAGTATTTTTGATAATTGATTAAAGAATATAAAAAGATAAAAAAAGTAGAGATTATATTTAATCTCTAATAGTTATTACATGTTGATTATAGTTGGTATAATTAGTAAGTTAGTATAGTCAGTATCTACATTCCAAAGAATATTGTAGCAACTAATATGATAATACCAATAATCCAACAGTAATATGCGAAGACATCTAAGCTTCTTTCTTTAATTAATTTAAGTAAGAATTTAATAGCTAAATATCCAGAAATCGCTGCTATAGCGAATCCAGCAATCCATGCAGTTAATTCGACATTAGTAATGCTAACATCTTTAAGTTGTATAACAGTAGCTCCTAAAATAGCTGGTATTGAAAGTATAAAACTGAATTTAGCTGCAAATTCTTTATCTAAATCTAATAATAATCCAGTAGCTATTGTAGTTCCTGAACGTGAAAGTCCTGGTAAAAGAGCACATGCTTGACCACAACCTAAAATAAGTGCTTCTTTCCAGTTAATTTCTTTTACGTTGATTTTACCAGTGTTCATTCTTTGAGAGGCAAATAAAAGACAACCAGTTATGAGTAAAAAGAATGCTGGTAATGTGATACCTGTGAATAAAGATTCTACAAGGTCATCAAATACAATTCCTGCAATACCTACTGGTATAGTAGCAAGTATTGTAAACCATGCTAACTTTTTATAAGGATCTCTTTTAATTTCAGATTTGAATCTTCCTTTTACAATATCTGTTAAACTTTTGAAGAATGCAATAATCATTCTCACGATATCTTTAAAGAAGTATCCAACTACTGCTACAAGTGTACCAAGATGTAAAAGAACATCAAAAGCTAAACTTGGTTCAGTAACACCTAAAAACTGTTGTGCAAAAATTAAATGGGCTGAACTACTTACTGGTAAGAATTCAGTTAATCCCTGAACTAACCCAATAATTATTGCTTGTATAATATCCATCTATTCACCTCTAATAATTTATATTATTATATGTAGGTTAACCATCCATGGTCGTTTTCAGATTTACCTTCTACAAGTTCAAAGAATGCATCTTGTAATTCTTTGGTAATTGGTCCTCTTTTACCTATTCCAATTTCTCTGTTATCGATAGCACGTATAGGAGTAACTTCTGCAGCACTTCCAGTGAAGAATACTTCATCAGCTAAGTATAATCTTTCTCTTGAAATAATTTCTTCAGTTACTTCATATCCTAAGTCTTTTGCTAAAGTTATAACAGTGTCTCTAGTAATTCCTCTAAGTACTGAAGCTAAATTTGGGGTGATGATTTTACCATTTTCTACAATAAATATATTTTCTCCACTACCTTCTGCAACATATCCTTGGTAATCAAGAAGAATAGCTTCATCATATCCATGTTCTCCTGCTTCAAGGTTAGCTAATTGGGAGTTCATATAATTTGCTCCTGCTTTAGCCATTACTGGTAAAGTATCTGGTGCTGGTTTTCTCCAAGTTGAAACACCAATATTTGCACCATTTTCCATTTCTTCTTCACCTATGTAAGATCCCCATTCCCATACTGCAATAGTGGTTTCAATAGGACAACCTAAAGGATTTACACCTAATTCTCCAAATCCTCTGTAAGTAATTGGACGAATGTAACAACTTTTTAAGTTATTTACTTTAATAGTTTCAATAACAGCATCCATTAATTCTTCTTTTGTGTAAGGAATTTCCATTTTGTAAATTTTTGCAGAATCGATTAATCTTTGCATATGTTCTTCTAAACGGAATACTGCAGGTCCTTTTTCAGTTTCATAACATCTGATTCCTTCAAATACAGAAGTACCATAATGGATAACGTGAGATAAGATATTAATTTTTGCATCTTTTAATGCTACAAATTCTCCGTCCATCCAAATTTTACTATTTTCATCCCATGCCATATTTTCACCTTTTACAATTATAATAATTTTATAAATTTATAAATATTCATTTATGAGTTATAAAATACTTATTAATTATTTGTTATTATTATTTTAAATATATTTTCATTAATCTTAATTATTTTATTTAATCATTTAGTTTTGTTATTTGAGTTAGATATTAATTTTAGTGTTATTATAAAATAGAGAATAATGTATTATCGAAAGATTTATATAATATGTTAATGAAAGTATAAATGTTAATGTATTGGTTCCGTGGTCTAGGGGTATGATACCTCGCTTACAACGAGGGGACCGTGAGTTCGAATCTCGCCGGAACCATTTTTATTATCTATTTTTGAATTTTTATAATGTAGATTATTTCTATTTTTTTTATATGTTGGTTCCGTGGTCTAGGGGTATGATACCTCGCTTACAACGAGGGGACCGTGAGTTCGAATCTCGCCGGAACCATTTTTATTAGTTTTTTATTTTTAAAATTAGTTTTAGGTTTTATCTTGTGGTGTTTTTTTATTTTTAAAATTAGTTTTAAATTTTAGTTTTTTAGAAATAAGATATGATTTTAAGTATTAAACTTAATTTAAGTTAATACAATTAAAATCATTAAGATTATAAGTGATATAAAGAATATTGTAGTAGCTTTAATTAATGCATTTGGATTGCTTCTATCAGAATAGAAAACAAGCCCATAAGATAAGATTAAAGCAACAATTAGTTCAGATAATCCTATGTATCCTGTAGGTATAGATATAGCTTTAAGTAAGTATGAAACTAAATAAGAAATGATAACTACTAAAACAATTCCAATGATTGGGTTTCTAAGAAGTGGTTTTAATCTTTCACCAATTGGTTTTTTTGGAGCTTTATACTCTCTTCTAGTTCTTCCTATATTTGAATTATTTCTGAGATTTGTTGTGTTTTGATTGTATCCTAATTTAGGTCTTTTCATTTGAGAATTATTTGATTTACCTAAGTTAAATGGATTAGTTCTTATTTGTTTATTATTTCTCCTTGAGTTTAAAGATATTCTTGAAGATTGTGGATTCATATTGTTTTGAGTTAATTGGGAATAATAACTACTATTTAAGTATTGAGCTCTATAACGATTATCATCATATTCATCATAGTCATTATAGTCTAAATCTTCTATATCTTCACTATATTCTTCATTTTCATATGAGTTATCTGGTCCAATAGAATAATAATCATAAAAGCCCATATTTTCTTTAGCTTTTTTTTCCTCTTCTTTTTTCTTATTTTGATATTTTTTTGCTAAACGAATTAAACCTGTTCTATCAACTAATTTTATATGTCTTTCTTTTGCATATAATGTAGCTTGTTCAGAAAATTTAGAACTTGTTATAACACTAACTTTAGAAGCTCTTAATTTTTTTCCAACCATTTCCATTTCTTTTAAAACATCAATTCCAACACTCCATTCTTTATCATAATTTTTACATCCTACAACAAGAGCAAAATCTCCCATAGAAGTTGGTAAAATTGCATAGATATCAATTATTTGTTGGGTTGTTTTAAAATTTTTATAAACTTTAAAGCCAGAATCTTCAAGTATGTTAGCAATAAAATTTACGAGTTGTGGTTTCTCCACGTTTTCACCTTAAAATCTTATTTCTTTAAATTAAAACAATTTAATTAAATCTATAATATTTAATCTAAATAGTATATACTATAAATTTATACATATTATATCTATTAATTTAACTTATATATAAATTTTTAATAGCTAATTTAATAATTTTAATTGAGTTTTATAGTTATTTTAACTGGGTTTTGTAGTTAATTTAATAATTTGTTTAATTGAGTTTTATAGTTATTTTAATAATATTTTTAGTTTTAACTTATAATTTTTAAAAATTAAATCTTGATTTTATTTTATGGGCATATTTAAAATTTTATGGAAAAATACTTAATAAAGATTATCAATACTTAATATATGAAAATTTTATTGTCTAATGATGATGGAGTCCATGCTTCTGGTATTTTAGCTTCAAAAAAGGCTGTAGAAGAGTTTGCTGAAGTTTTTGTTGTTGCACCAGCTACTCAACAAAGTGGGATAGGTCATGCACTCACTCTTTACGATCCTATTAGGATGGATAAAGTTAAATTAAGAGATGGAAGTGATGCTTTTTCAGTTTCTGGAACTCCAACTGATTCTGTTACTATGGCTATTTTTGAAATTATGGACGAATGGCCTGATTTAGTTATTTCTGGAATTAATACTGGTCAAAATACGGGTAAAGGTGAGCTTTCAACTTCTGGAACATTAGGAGCAGCTATGGAAGCTGCTTCTTTAGGAATTCCTGCAATAGCTATTTCTCAGCATGTTGAAATTGAACATATAAAATTTAATGAAGGTCATTTAGAATTAGATTTTTCAGCTTCTACTAAAGTTCTTAAAGGGCTTGTTAAAAAAATTCAAAATAAAGGTTTTCCAGAAGGTATTGATATTTTAAATGTTAATGTTCCAACAAATCCTTCATCTTTTGATCCTATTGTTTCTACGTTAGCAGATCGTATGTATTGGCCTTTTGTTGAAAAACGTCATGATTTGAGAGGTAAACCTTATTATTGGATTGATGGGGAGTTATATGAGGGTAATCCTAGAGGGTCTGATTTTTATAGGTTAGTTAATGAAAATAAACCAACTATCACTCCTTTATCTTTAGATATGGTTAAAAATTTAGAAACACTTAAAAAATGGTAATATTTTTTAAAACTAATTAATGAGTTAATTTTTATTAAAAATTTAAAAAGTTTGTCTGTTTTATTTAATTAGGATAAAATTAGCTTGTTTGTTTTATTTATTTATATTTATTTTGAATAATGAATTTAAAAAATTAGATTAAAAAAATTAAAAAAAAGTTGCTTATTTAATTAAATAATTAATTGATATTTAATTCATTTAAAATCCTATCTCTTTCTTTTCTAAGGTCTTTTAAGAGTTTTTCATCAGGTTTTGCTGATTTTTCAAGGGCTATAATACTATTGCTAATTGCTTCTAATGTACTTTCAAGTTGATTTATTGCCATTGTATCCTCTCTTTTTAGTTTATTTTTATAATTATTCTATATTATGTTTTTATTAATATATAAATTTGTTTGTTATGTATGAAATTAATATTTTATATCTTTTTTTATTTGAAAAGTATATAATCTTTTAATTGAAAAGTATATAATGTTGTAAATATAATATTAATATAAGTAAATATTTTTTCTAAATATTTTTTTTAAATCATTGATTTAATTTATTAATAATTTAGAAATATTGAGGTTAATAAAATGAATGATAATTTTCAAGTTAATAAACAATTTGCTAAATTTAAAGGTAAAGATGTAATTGTAGGTCTTAAAAACTGGGAAGAAGTAGAAGGTAGGATTGTAACTTTGGATAATTTTTTAAATCTTGTTTTAGATGATGGTGAAGGTTTAAGAGTTATTAAAGGAGGTAAAATAGCATTTATTTCTATTAAAGAATAAATCTATTTTTATTTTTTAATTATTAATAATACTTTTTTATTAAAAATTATTATTTTAGTAATATTTTAATATTTTTTTATATTCTTAATTTCTATTTCTTATTTTTATTATTTTTTAGCTTCTATTTCAATAGCTTCTCTAATTTCTTCAATAGTATGTCCTTTCATAAGTGCTAAGAACATTGCACCTCCGGCTCCAGCTCCTTCTTTAATGTATCCTTTAGTATAGTTTTTTAATCCTTCAACACTAGATTCTTCAAAGAATGGATTGACAGCATTTACTGAAATATTTCCAATTTGTTTTATAATATCTAGTAAATCTGCAGTTTCATCTGCTACAACATATGAAGTAGTAGCTAAACATGTTTTAGAGAAATCAAAATTATTATCTATTGCTTTTACAATTGCACAAGCTGCTGTTAGTTGTGTTCCTCCTGCAAGAACAACAGGAACATTTGCACCCATAATAACTCCTGCAACTGCTGGAAGCATAGGATCACCTACTGCATCTATAACATCGAAAGGATTATTTTTTTTGTCTGGTTTAATATTTGCATTAGCTAATCCTTCATCTACAAGTTTATTTTTTAGCTCATGAGGATTAGTATTCATACAACCACTAACTTTTCCTTTAGCATCATATCCAAGACCTACAAGAACACCAAGAGCAGTTGTTGTTCCTGCAGCTAAACTTTCTCCAATAACAATATAATCATGTTTTTCAGATAGAATAGCTCCTAAATCATAGGCTTTTTCAAAAATATTCTCTGATTGATTTACAGCTTTTCCAGTACTTATGTCTTTTCCAAATTTATTATCACTTATATCAAAAACATCTGCATTTGCTTTAATTTCAGAACCAGCATCAATAATCATTTTAGCACTATCTGATAATTCAACAGATGCTTTTGTAATTACTGAAGGAGTTGGAGTTACAACATTTCCTATAATTGTTTGTGGGATATCTTTCATACACATTACTTTACCTTCAAGTATAAGTTCAGCATCTCCAGCCGGAGTATACTTTGTAAGTTCTGGTGTAGCTCCTGCTCCAGTGAGTCCTGGAATTTCAGAAGTTTTAGTAGTTGCTATTGTACAAATAAAAATAGGATTTTTAAGTTTTGGTAATTCTTTTATTAATTTATCTGGGCCATATGTTTTTAATCCTTTTATCATCTTATTTTACTTCCTTTATTGTATTTTTATTATTTATATTGATTTTTTTAATTATTATAAATCTATTAATTATATTTTGATAAATATTATTGTTTAAACATGTTTTAATAAATCTAATTTTACATTGTTTAAATATAATTGATTTTATCTAAATTTTAATTAAATTATATAACTATATTATTAATGAAAACTATATAAATATTATAGTTTAAATTTTTATTATTTATTTTAATAATGGCTGTTTTGCTTGTGTATCTAAATATTATAGTTTAAATTCTATTATTTCTTGATTTATTTATTTTTAAGGAGATTCAATATTGATATCATTAGGAATTGAAGGAACTGCTGAGAAAACTGGGATTGGGATTGTTGATAGTGATGGTAATGTATTAGCTATGGCTGGAGAACAGTTTTATCCTAAAGAAGGAGGTATTCATCCAAGAGAAGCAGCAGAACATCATGCTAATTGGATTCCTCAATTAATTCCTCAAGCTCTAGATGAAGCAAATCTTAAATATGAAGATATTGATTTAATATCTTTCTCACAAGGTCCTGGACTTGGTCCTTCACTTAGAATTGTTGCTACTGCAGCAAGAAGTCTTGCATTGTCTCTTAATAAACCTATTATTGGTGTAAATCATTGTATTGGGCATGTTGAAATTGGAAAATTGGATACTGGTGCTTTAAACCCAGTAACATTATATGTAAGTGGTGGAAATAGTCAAGTAATTGCATATGAATCTGGAAGATATCGTATTTTTGGTGAAACTTTAGATATAGCTATTGGTAATTGCCTTGATCAATTTTCTCGTGACTGTGGACTTGGACATCCTGGAGGGCCTGTTGTTGAGAAATTAGCCAAAAAGGGTTCCTATATTAATCTTCCTTATGTTGTAAAAGGTATGGATTTTTCATTTTCAGGTCTTTTAAGTGCTGCTCTTAGAGCTCATAAAAAGGGAGTAGCTATTGAAGATATTTGTTACAGTTTGCAAGAAACTGCTTTTGCAATGCTTGTTGAAGTAACAGAACGTGCACTTGCACATACTGAAAAAGATGAAGTTTTATTATGCGGGGGAGTTTCTGCAAATTCAAGACTTCGTGAAATGATGCAAACTATGGCAGAAGAACATTATGTTAAATTTTTCATGCCTGAGATGAAATATTCTGGAGATAATGGGGTAATGATTGCATGGTTAGGTCAATTAATGTATGCTACTTATGGTCCATTAGCTATTGAAGATACTCAAATTTTACAAAGATTTAGAACTGATGAAGTAGAAGCTCCTTGGGTTGATAACGAGAAAAGAAAACTTAATTTGCCACCAGAATTATCTGCAAAAGGTGCTGAATCTGATATTTATGAAGCTAAATGGCTTGAGAGAAATGTAATTATTAAAAATCGTATTTCTAAATCATATAGAATTCCGGAAATTGATAATAAAATTAGAAAACTTAGAACTAAAAGTGAAGCTAAAATATTATCTGATGTAAAAAGAACTGGTGTTAGAGCACCTATTTTATATGATATAGATTTAAAAGAAAAATCTATTGTAATGGAAAAAATCAATGGTTCTTTAGTTAAAGATATTATTGGAGAGTTATCTCAAGATAAAAGAAATAAATTAGCTTATACAATAGGTGAAAATATTCGTCTTTTCCATGAGGGAGACATTATTCATGGTGATTTAACTGGTTCTAATATGATTTTAGTTAATGATAATTTAGATGATATCAATAATAATTTAGCTATTTTTGATTTTGGTCTTGGTAAATACTCAGATTTACTTGAAGATAAAGCAGCAGATTTGCTTGTTTTAAAGAAATCTTTCCAAAGTATTGATTATAAAATAGCAACTGATACTTTTGATAAGATTTTAGAAGGATATGGATCTAATAAAATAGCTGATAAAATAGCAGATATTGAGTCTAGAGGACGTTATACTCATTAATTAGCATCAGGTGGCGTAATGAAAAATTTAGCTAATTATGTATCAATATCAAGGATTTTATTATCCTCATGTTTACTTTTTACTAGTCCATTATCTTTAGAATTCTGTATAATTTATGTTATCTGTGCAGTTAGTGATATTTTTGATGGTTTTTTAGCTAAAAAATATGGTTCTACAAAGTTTGGATCTAAATTAGATTCTATTGCGGATTTTATATTCTTTTTATCATTTTTGATAGTTTTATATCCTATTTTAAATATTGGTTATTTTGCATTAATTTTTGTTTTAGCTATTATTTTGATAAAAATAGTCTCAATAATAATTGGTTTTATAAAATATAATCAATTTGTATTAATCCATACTTATTTAAATAAGTGTATTGGATTTTTACTAATTTTACTTCCTTTTTTGGTTCTAATAATTCAATCTACAGGTATTATTTTGAATTTAGTGAATATATTATGTTTAATAGCTATTATTGCAGCTATTGAGGAATTA
>JAZLLL010000044.1:0-3365 GCA_045598125.1 Methanobrevibacter sp.
TAATAAATTAAAATAAAATAAAAGAAAAAAAACCTAAAAAATAATAAAAAACAAATCAATTAAAAAAAAAAAGAACAAAAATAACTAAATATTAACCATAGATATTAATTTAATCTTTTTTTCTTGATATGAACCAGAATATTCACCAGACCCCTTTACTGGCCAAACAACAGCTTGAGCAATTCTATCACCCGTTTTAATCTTATAATCAAAGTCCCCATGATTATAAACCATAAACATTAAAGTTCCATAAAAGCCTGGGTCCCCTACAGCTGTCTGAACAGATACGAAAGATCTAAGAAGAGTAGAACGTGGAAGGTACAACATAGTGTATCCTTTAGGAATTTTAACCTTTCTTTTAATAGTGGCCAAATAAGCAGTATGAGGTTTTAAAGTATAAATAGGACCTTCTAAAGCTTCAATTTTAGGAAGATTTTTTTCATTATCAATTAAAGAACCTTCAGATTTTTGAATAAAAATTTCATCAAGCTCTAAGTCAATACCTGAAGGTTGCACTAAATCTGCAAAATCAGGAAAAAGTTTCACAAGTTCTTTTTCACCAAGCATATTATCACATATTTTATAAGTTAATTATTTTTATTTTTGTTTTTAATAATATTTAAAATAACTATCAACATAACTATAAAAAAAATAAGTATTTTTAAATAAGTCAAATTATATAAATAAAAATATTTAAGAATAATAAATGAATTAATTAATAAAGAAAGGAGATAATAAAATGCCTGTTGTTACAATAGCTGGAAATACTGGAATTAGTGAAGAAAAAGTTAGAGAAATGGTTGAAGAAATTACTAAATCAGTAGCAAAAGCTTATAATTTACCTGAATCTACAGTTACAATTTTAGTTCAAGAATATTCTGCTGAACATGTAGGTACTGGTGGAAAATTATTAAGTGACCTCCATAAAAAATAAGTGGTAATATGACCCCAAATAAAGATTTAAAACTTGAAACAAAATGTTATGATGCTAATGAATATGGTTATTTATATGGATTAAATAAAAGAATACCTGATGAAGAATTTAATAAAGTAAAACCATATATGAAAAATTTTAGAAGAATGGATTTTGTTGATGGTATTATTAAAGTAACGGGTAGACCTGAAGGTTATAGATGTCTTGAGAATGATGTTCCTAAAGTAGAAAAAATTCTTGGAATTACTAATACTTTAGAAAGAAGAAATAAAATAATTGAAGATAAATTTAAAAATCCTCTTGAGAAATCAAAATTAAAAGATCAAGTAGGAGAATGGCTCTTTACTCTTTTTAGAAAAGGAGGAACTCAACCTAAACAAGATTTAAGTAGATTAATTATTCATTCTACTAAAATTTATGATCCTGCAGATAGTTCTAAAATTAGTTGGAAAGATGGATTTGGTGAATTATTTATTTATACTCCTCATGGAATGTGGTATATTATAAACAATAGTGGACCTAACGATAACCATTCATTAAATAATGTAAAAACTAAAAATGGTGGTGCAATAGGTTATAGATTAATGTATGAAGATACTTTAGATAGACTTATTAGAATTTATACTGAAGAGAATTTATATAGTGGTGAAAAATTATATTAACTCTTTATTTTTTATTTTTACTTTTTTATTCAAATTTAAAACTTGGCATTAATTTTAATTTAAATTGATTTATTTCATGAAGTTGATCTATTCTATTTTTTATTAAAACATCCTCAATTTCACCATCACGTATATATCTATCCAATACATCATAAGTAAATCCAAGTTTATCTTCATCAGATTGATTAGAGAGTCCATCATTCGGTGTTTTATTTATTAACTCTTGTGGTAAATTAAGGATTTCTCCTATTTTTTTAACTTCAGTAACAGTAAGGTTTGAAAGAGGACTAAAGTCACCAGCACCATCACCATATAATGTAGAGTAACCTACCCAATCTTCAGACAAATTGCAATTATTAGCAACTCTACCATTATGACTTTGAGATATAGCATATAATGTAGACATACGAATTCTTGGAGGTAAATTAATAATAGTTTGCTCAGATATTTTAATATTACTTGATTTCATTTGATTTAAAATAGCATTAACCGAATCTTTAATATTAATAATATAGTATTTAATATCTAAATGATTAACTAACAATTTTGCACAATCTATATCTTTTTGAACTCCATTAGGCATTAAAACACCTATAACTCTATTTTTACCTAAAGCTTCAACACAAAGTGATGCTACAACAGAACTGTCTTTGCCTCCAGAAATACCAACAATAGCATTACATTTTGGACCATTTTCATTAAAAAAATCTCTAATCCAATTTACACAACTATTTTTAACTTTAACAGGATCAAAATTAATTGAATTAATAATAATTCCCCCAAATATTAATTAATATAATATTATTAATCTTTATAATTAATATTTTTTGATAAAGAAGACTATTTAAAAAAAAACAATTAAAAGAAAAAAAGATATTGTAAAAATCAAAATAGTTAAAAAAGATATTTAACACAAAATCATGAAAAAATAGTTAAAAATCATATAATTATAAAAAAAAAATAAAAAAAGGTAAAAAAAGGGAAATCCCTTTTTTTAAAAAAATTAAATTTTACGTTTATATATTCCAATTATAAGAACAAATAAAGTTGCAATAATTAATGCAAATGGATTTCCAGTGTTTTGCATAGCAATACCATTAACTGGTTGAACAGTTTTATTATGAATTGTATGATTAGTATTGTTAACAGACACAGAATTAATAGTTACATTACCATTGACATAACATGGATCATCAGAAATTAAATTAGGAACAATAACAAAAGTACCCTCAACCTCTGCTTTCACAGTAATTTTAATAAATAAATCATCAAAACCAACCTCAGGAACATACCAAGTCAAAATCCTAGATTTAGCATCCCAAGAATAAGAACCAGAATCAACAGAAGCAGAAACAAAACTCAAACCTTTAGGAATACTAAAAGTAGCATAAACATCCTTAGCAACATAAGTACCATTATTAGAAAGCCTAAATACAGAAGTAACAATATCCCCAGTTTTAACATCATAATAACTATCACTAACCAAATCAAGAGAAAGAATAGCAAAATGAACCTCAACATTAGAAGCATTAACACTAGGATTATAATCATCATTACCATTATAAGTCAAACCAACACTATAATTACCAGCACGGAAATCCTTAGGAATAGTCCAATTAACACTAGCACTACCATTAACAACACTAACAGTAACATTAGAACCATCAGGTAAAACAACAGTCACATTACCATCACGAACAGGATTACCATTCTCATCCACAACAGAAATATCAACAGTCACAGTCTCACCAGGCTTACCAGACACATCA
>JAZLLL010000045.1:0-2477 GCA_045598125.1 Methanobrevibacter sp.
TATCTGGAATATCCAAATCTTCATTATCCTCATCTGATTCTAAATCTTCAACTGGATTTCTATTTTTATATTTATTATCTGAATAATTTCCATACTTCTTATCTAAATATTCATTTTCATACTCAATACTAGAAGAAGGAGTCCTTTCAGAATAAATATTTTCATTAGAAGAATGTTCTTGAGATTTATTCATTTTTAAATTAAAATCTTCAAAATTAACAATTAATGCTGTTTTAATAATTTTTAACCAATCCATAGCATCTTCTTTAGTTTTAGCTCCAATAAAACCTTGACCTACAATAATATCAGCTGGTTTAAAACTATCCGTAGCTAAGTTAATTGCTTTATTAAGATTTTCATCAATAATTTCATTAAAAAGTTCACTCCAAATTAAATTTAAATTAAAAATTTCAAGAGAATTTTTAGAATAAATATTATCGAATCTTGCTTTATAATTAGAATAATCAGATTTTAATTTATCTAATTCTTTTTGAAGGATTAACACTTCTTCAGTAAGTTTCTCATTTTTTTCTCTAAGAGACTTAGTTTCTTCTTCTAAATGATTATTTTCTAAATTAGATTTTTCTAACTTTTCTCTAGATTTTTTAAAATCATCTTTAATTTGGAAAAATTTAAGCTTTGATTGATTAATAACAGATAAATTAGAAACACAAGATAAACCTGCACGAATAATAGAATTAGCTATTTCATCTTCAAAAAATTCTGTTAAATCCACATCATTATTATCATAATTAGAATAAGAATTATAATTTGAATTATTATAACTAGAATTGTAATCTGAATTTTTAGAAGATTTTTCTGGAAGTTTTAAATATTCAATATAATTATAATTAGTTTTTAAATATTTTTTAAATTGATAAAATAATTTTTTACCTTCATCACTAAATTCAGTAGCTACTAAAAGTAAATCTGCACCTTGAGTTGTACTTTTAGCTATTTCAAGATTATTTGTCGGAATAATTGAAGATATAACTACATTAAAATTACTTAAATCAAAATTATTAATTGTTGAAGAAATTGACTCAATATATTCAAGATTAGTTAAAATAAGTCTAACATCTACAGATTTACTAAATTTAAAATCTTTTTTATCTAAAGAATTATCAATTATTCCTTTAATAAATTTATTCTCTTTAGTATCATTTTGTGAAGAATAATCATTAAGATTATAATCTTCATCTATATACTCTTCGGAATTATTGTTAAAATCCATAAAACCCATCTCTATTAATCAATTATAAAAAATATTAACCATGAAGTTTTTTATGCCAATTCCAAGCAGATTCCACAATATCTTTTAAATCATATTTAGGAGTCCATTGTAAGTATTCCCATGCTTTGTCTGCATTAGCAACTAAAATATCTGGATCTCCCATTCGCCTATCTTCAATTTTGACCTCAAAATCAACACCCGTAACTTCTTTACAAATTTCAATAACTTCTTTAACTGAAAACCCAGTTCCATTACCTAAATTGAATATATTACTCTGAGAACCTTCCTTTTCTAAATAATGATATGCCTTTAAATGAGCTTCAGCAAGATCATTAACATGAATATAATCTCGTACACAAGTTCCATCTCTAGTTTGATAATCATCTCCAAAAATAGAAATACTATTTCTTCTACCTATAGCAGCATCTAAAACAAGTGGTATTAAATGACTTTCAGGATTATGATTCTCACCAATTTCACAATCAAAATCTGCACCTGCAGCATTAAAATATCTTAAAGAAACATATTTAAGAGGTGTAAATTCTGCTTCATCATTAAGTACATTCTCCACCATCAACTTAGATTCACCATAGGGATTAATAGGATTTAAAGGAGTATTTTCTGTAATGGGTAATTCGTTAGGAATTCCATAAACTGCCGCAGTTGAAGAGAAAATAATTTTAAAAACACGATGTTCTTTCATAATTTTTAATAAATTTAAAGTATTTTCAAAATTATTTTTAAAATATTTATCTGGTTCTTCAACAGATTCTGCTACAGAAGAAAATGCTGCAAAATGCATAACTCCCTCAATATCATATTTATCAAAAATTTCAGATAAAGCATCTTTATCATCAAGGTCACAGTTAATAAACTTCCCCCATTTAACAGATTCCTCATGACCTTTTGATAAATTATCTAAAACTAAAGTTTCATAACCATTTTGGTTAAGTAATTTATTAACATGAGAACCAATATATCCAGCTCCCCCTGTAATCAATATCATAAGATTCACCGTAAATTAATTAAATAAATTTATAAATTAAAAAATAACTTAAATAAAAATTTTAAATAAACCGACATTTAATTATATAACTACTATATATTATTATACTTTTTTTAATAAATAAATTTAATTGTATTAAATAAGAAAATATAACTAAATTAAGATAATTTTTTAATAATTAAATCTAAATTCAATTAAATTTAAAAAAAAATAAGAATTAAAAAAAATTATGATAAA
>JAZLLL010000046.1:0-2773 GCA_045598125.1 Methanobrevibacter sp.
AGTAAAAGTTTTAATAAAAATAATGAAACTGATGAAAATTATAAATATATTAAAAATAAAACCAAAATTTATGGAAATCATAATTTAAATGTTTGGAATAGTTATAATGTAAAAAATTTATCTGATTCTGGATTTGATAGTGTAATAATATCTTCTGAATTATCAAATGAAGAAATTAAAGAATTAATTTCAAAATATCAATACATAAAAAATAAAGACACAGAAATAAGTATGATCGTTCAAGGAAATCTTGAAGTTATGAGTAGTAAAGATGACTTTTCAAATTTAAATGAAGGTAGAAATTTCATAATAAATGATTCCTCTGATTATGCTATTTTAGAAGATCAAAAAAGAAAAAAATTCAAATATAAAGTAGTATTTGATTATAACAAACATAGTCATTTTATTAATAAAGATTGTCTTTGCCTAATTAGTGATTTGGAGCTAATTAAAGAAACTGGAATTGATACAATAATTGTAGATTGTAGATTCTCATCTGCAAAATATTCTTCCACAATTCTCTCATTATATGCACAAGCATTAAAAATTAATAAACTAAACAAAGATTATGATTTATACATATTTAGAGAACAAATCGAAAGTTTAACATTAAGTAGACTTAATAAAGGAAACTTTATAAATGGAAGACTTCATGAAAATAAGTTTATCATATAATTTATTATTGGAGATTAGAATGAAAATACCTGAATTACTTGCACCCGTTGGATCTGCTGAGCATTTGAAAATTGCTATTTTATCTGGTGCTAGCTCAATTTACTTATCTGGAGAAGAATTTGGAGCAAGAAAATATGCAGAAAATTTTACTCTTGCAGAAATAAGAGAAGCAGTAAATTATGCTCATTTATATAATGTAAAAGTTTATGTTACTGTGAATACCCTTATTAAAGAAAATGAATTATTAAAAGTAAGCAAATATTTATTAAATTTATATGAAATTGGAGTAGATGCTGTTATTATTCAAGATATAGGGCTTATAAAAATAATTAAAGAGAATATTCCAAAATTAACTATTCATGCATCTACACAAATGAATATTCATAATATTGAAGGAATAAAGTGGGCAAAATCTCAAGGCATTAAAAGAATCGTTCTTTCAAGAGAAATAGAGTTGAATGAATTAAAAGAACTTATTAAATATGCACATAGCCAAGATATAGAAATAGAAATATTTGGCCATGGGGCTTTATGTTACTCATATTCAGGACACTGCTTATTATCTTCACTTCAAGGAGGTAGAAGTGGAAATAGAGGAACATGTGCACAACCCTGTAGAGAACCATATGAATTAATTTTAAAAAATGAAAATAGAGAAAAAGTAATTGATTCAGAAACAGAAGGCAAATACATATTATCTCCAAGAGATCTTTCATTATATGAAACTTTAGCAGAAATTGCTAATTTAAACATAGATAGTATTAAAATTGAAGGTAGAATGAGAAGTAAATATTATGTATTTACTGTAGTAAGTAACTATCGTCAAAGATTAAATAAATTAAGACATGACAATAGTTCTCAAATCTTAGATAACAATATTAAAAATGCAGAAAAAAGAAATAAAAACAGAAAAATAAAAGATTATGATAAGAAAAAACAAGAAAATAAAAAAATACTTCTTGATTTGAAAAGAAAACAGAAAATAAAAAATAAACAATCTCTTGAAGAATTAAATCTTGTTTTTAATAGAGAGTTTACGACTGGACATTTAATCCCAAAAAACAAACAAAATATAATGAATAATAAAAAACCTGGACATAGTGGATTATATATTGGAAATATTCATAGATACAATAAAGAAACAGAAGAAATAATAATTGCACTTCATGATGATCTTTTAACAATCCCTGAAAAAGGAGATGGTCTTTTAGTTGAAATAAATCCAAATAATCAAATCATAGAAAATAAAAAACTTGAAAGAGAAAAAAAGACTAAAAAAGATAAACAAAAGAAAAAAAACAGACAAAAAAATAAAGGAAAAGGAAATAAAAAAGGAGAAACTCTTAAAAATAGAAAATTAGAAACCTATGGATTTGATATCTCAGCAAAACCTACTCTTAAAGACCCAAAAGATAAACATTGGAGAAAAAGAAAGAAAGATAAAGATATCCAACAAAGATTACTTGTTGTTAAAAAAGTAAGGGAAAATAAAAAAGTCCCTATTACACTTGAAAAAGGAGATAAAGTTTATCTTACAAAAAGAAACTCTTTAAATAAAGATATTAAAGAGTTAATTAAATCTAAAGATAAAAAAAGTTATAAAAAATCTGTTCTTGAACTTTACTTTAGAATTGATGAAGAAAATTATCCTAATTTAAAAGGAAATCTTAGACTAAATAATGGAAAAGTTATAACTGTAAAAGTAAAAGGTGAAAAATGGGAAGAAGCTATTAAAAAACCTATTTCAAAAGATGTAATTGAAAAACAGATTCTTAAAATAGGAAATCTTCCTTATTATATAAAAACTATAAAAATTGATTTAAATAGTAAAAAATTATTTTCTCCAATACGTAAAATAAACGAACTTAGAAGAGACTTTTTCAATAAATTAGAAGAAGAAATAATCAATAGTTATAAACCAAACCCCCAAGATTTAAAAAACGCAAACTTAAATATTAAATCTTTAAATAAGGAATTAAATAATAAACCAGATAAAATTCAAGGAAATTATGAAGAAAATAAAGAATTAGCTATTTATATAAATGACTTGGAATTATTAAGAAATTTAAGTAATAATAATATCCTTAAAGATAACACA
>JAZLLL010000047.1:0-2437 GCA_045598125.1 Methanobrevibacter sp.
ACATTGTATGGAATCTTCCTGCCATAATAGAAGGGGATTCAGCGGCTGAACTCACGTCGTTTGATGCACAAAAATGGCGCAGCGAATTAGGTGCATATTTCTTTGGTCAGTGTACTGCTCAAAAAAATGCTGATGGAACATGGTCATATACAGTAGGAAAGGAAATGATTTCATAATCATACAAATTCCAATTAAAAGGGGAGATTCACTTCTCCCCTAATTTTTTTGCTCTAAAGAATCAAAGATGAGATTTACAGCATCAGAAAAGCCAGCTTTGTAATATTTCTCATTAATAACACCAAAAGCATAATTTGTAACTGATTCAAATTCCTCTGCCATAGCGATAAGTCTGTCTTTGTCTGCTTTGGAAAGTGAAAGTGAACATACAAATTTCTTGAAAGAATGATAATCAATTTTTTCCTTAATGTCCTTTTTCATTTTGCAATATTCTTCCTCATTAACCAAAGCAATCTCATCAATACGAGAGTCAAAAATAACATCTAACATAGTTTTCCTATCCATAACAACACCTCCTTAAATTGTGTTGTATAATAACTCTAAAACATTAATAATACAAGTAATTTAATTAATGTTTTTAGAAAATATAGTGTAAAATAATTTCGGGGAAAAATGATAAAAAAAGATAAGATACTCACAAAATTGTGTTAAAATAAATTTGAACTAAAATTTTAACGAAAGGGTGAGTATCTTATGGAAAATATTTTACACAATTTTGAAGAAAAAGTCATTAGTTTAATGACAGAATTTTTAAAAAATTCAATAACCGAAGGAGGACTAAGTAAATTTACAGATGATTTAAATGAGCGATTAATGCAGTTAGGTTATGATCTAACAAAGTTTTCATTAGAATATGTAGAAGATATAATATTTAAATTAAAAGAAAGAAAAAGTTAGTTTGAGTCATTAGAAAATGATGAAAGAAAAATAATAACAATATTTGGAGAAATAGATTTCAAAAGAAGATATTATCTAGATAAAGGAAGTAATGAAAGAGTATATCTATTAGATGAATACTTTAGAATAGCACCAAAAGAAAGGCTTTTAGAAAATGTAGAAACAAGATTAATAGAAGAAGCAATAGAAGCAAATTATGAAAAAGCGGGAAAAGTAGCGGCATATAAAACAGAAATAACAAAGCAAACAATAATGAATAAAATAAGTGAATTAAAAATAAATGTTGAAGAAAATAAACCGACTACCAAAAAAGTAGTAGATAATATTTATTGTATAGCAGATGAAGATCATGTACATTTACAAAAAGGAGGAATAGAAGAACCTCGTTTAATCGTTGTATATGACAGTATAATGAAAGAAGGAAAAAGGACAAAATTATGTAATAAAAAACACTTTGGAGGAGTATATACAGGAAGGATAGATGACTTATGGGAAAAAGTATTAACATATATAGATAATACATATGAAATAGAGAAAGTAAAAAATATATTTGTTTTAGGAGATGGAGCTAATTGGATAAAGACAGGATTAGAGTGGTTGCCTAAAAGTATAAATATATTAGATAAGTTTCATTTAATGAAAGCAGTAAATGGAATAGTAGGAAAAGAAAGCAAAGAAAATAAATTAGAAAAAGCAGAATATAAGAGAAGAATATATAGAAGTTTTTATACAATAAATTTTGAAGAAACAAAAGAAATAATATATGAAATACTAGCAGAAGAAATGGATGAAAGTATAAGAATAAGGAAAGAAAAATTATTAAAATATATTTTAAATAATAAAGAAGGAATAGCGAATTTGTATAAATATCAAAAAGAATTACATGGGTGTAGTGCAGAAGGACATATAAGCCATTTGTATTCAGCAAGATTAAGTAGTAGACCATTGGGATGGAAAGTAATAAATGTAAATAATGTAAGCAAATTAAGATTAATAAAAGCAGATAATAAAGAAATACAAGAAATAGTGCATAATAAAAGGAAAGTAATAGAATTTAAAGAAATAGAAAAAATAAGACATGATGCAAGAGCAAGAATGAAATCTAGCATTAATTTTAAAGTTGGGAAAATACCAGAAATGCAATTTGGAACAAAAGAAGAAAGAATAATTTTTAAACAATTATTAGAATATAAAGCAGTATGCTAAACAATTAAAATAACAACAATTTTGAGAGTTGAAATTTTTTTGAAAATTTTCCCGAAAAAAATTGACACTATCTTTGTTTAAGCAAATATTGAAAAAGTAAATAAAATATGATAAAATATAGCATGTAAATTAATAGCAAAACATTAAATTAATCTATTTATTAGAGAGATGGAGGAAAATATGGAAACAGAAAAATTATATGAATTAATTAAATCAGATAATGAGGAAGCGTGGGAAAAAATACTTCAAGAAAAAGGAAAAGAATTATTAAAATTGTTAACTTATTTAAATAAAATAGAAAAAAGTATTAATTCTG
>JAZLLL010000048.1:0-3190 GCA_045598125.1 Methanobrevibacter sp.
ATAAAAAAGATAAAAAATTTAGAGAATAATAAACAAGATATAAAAAAATTAAAAAAAAGATAAAAAAGATAAAAAATTTAGAGAATAATAAACAAGATATAAAAAAATTAAAAAAAAAGATAAAAAAGATAAAAAATTTAGAAAGAACTATTTATTATCAAAAGCTGCTTGAACAAATGATTTAAACAAAGGATGTGCTTTATTTGGTCTTGATTTAAATTCAGGATGGAATTGACATCCAATAAACCAGGGATGATTTGGTAATTCAACAATTTCAACTAAGAAATCATCAGAAGTAGTACCAGATATAACAAGACCTTTTTTAGTTAATTGTTCTCTAAATTCATTATTAAATTCAAATCTGTGTCTATGTCTTTCTTTAATTTCACTTACACCATAAGCATCTTTAGTTTTAGTACCTTCAACAAGCTTACAATCATAAGCACCTAAACGCATAGTTCCTCCCATCTCTCTAATTTCTTTTTGTTCTTCCATTAAATCAATAACAGGATACGGAGTATCTTCAACAAATTCAGTACTATTTGCTCCTTCTAAACCAATACGTCTTGCAAATTGAATAACCATAGATTGCATACCTAAACAAATACCAAAAATAGGAATTTCATTTTCAATTGCATAATCAATTGCATCAAGTTTACCGTCCACACCACGTTCTCCAAATCCACCAGGAATAAGAATACCATCTAAAGATTTAAGTTCTTCTTTATTTAAAGCATCAGATGAGAAATATTGAATATTCATTTTAACACCAATAGCAGCAGCTGCATGGTTTAAAGACTCACGAATACTAATATATGCATCTTCTAATTCAACATATTTACCCACAATACCTATAGTAACAATAGGATTTTGAATTTTAAGAGAATCTACCACATCAGACCACAAATCCAATTTATTTTCATCATTTTCAAAATCAATACCCAAATTTATCCTATCTGAAATAAATTGTCCTGCATTTTCTTTATATAATACTAAAGGAACTTCATAAATAGATTGCGCATCAGGAGTGTTAACAACAGCATTAGGAGATACATCACAGAAGTGAGCTATTTTACCTTTTATATCATCATTAATATGTTCTTGAGATCTTAAAACAATCATATCTGGATTAATTCCCATACTTCTTAGTTCTTTAGTAGAATGTTGAGTTGGTTTGGTTTTAAATTCACCTGCAGCATTTAAATAAGGAACAAAAGTTACATGAACAAACATTACATTTTCAGAACCTTCTTCATTTCTTAATTGTCTTAATGCTTCTAAGAATGGTTGACTTTCAATATCTCCTACAGTACCACCAAGTTCAACAAGAACAACATCATAATCATCTTTATTAGCAACTAAATGTATCATTTCTTTTATTTCATTAGTGATATGAGGAATGATTTGTACACAAGCACCTAAGAAATCTCCATTTCTTTCTTTAGTAATAACTGATTGATAGACTTTACCAGTAGTAATATTAGACATTCCTGGAAGTTCAATATCTAAAAATCTTTCATAATGTCCTAAATCAAGATCAGTTTCCATACCATCATATGTAACAAAAACTTCACCATGTTGGTATGGGTTTAAAGTACCTGAATCCCAATTTAAATAAGGATCTATTTTAATAGCTGCAACTTTTAAACCATAAGCACGTAATATACGACCAATAGATGCAGATGTAATTCCCTTACCTATAGAACTAACAACTCCACCAGTTATTATAATATATTTAGTCAACAAATCCACTCCTAATAATTTATTTCCTTTATAATAATAGCATTTTAAATGTAAATTAATTTTAGATATAATTTAAAATAATCATTTAAAGAATAATTTAAGATATTCTAAAAATTAATCATAATAAAATATTAGTTTTATTTATTATATAAAATATTCTATAAAATCGATTTTATATAAAATAATGCAAAAATAGTTATTTTTATAATTAAAATTTAATTTAATCATAAAATTATTAAAGAAAATTATTCATTTAATAAAATAAGATATTTTATTAACAATTATTAAATAATGGCTTTGTAGAAATCCTATCTTGTTTTTGTAATTTTTTTAAAATCCAATTTTTTTCTATTTTTTTTACTTTAAATTTCTTAAAAAAAATCGTTTTATTCTGTAATTTAGATTTACACTCGAAATTCATATCGATTAGAAAAAATAAGCAACATATAACCATATATAGTAAAATAGAGAATAAATATTAATATGAAAAACGAAAATACCTATTCTCCATTTAGTACTTTGTTTTCAAAGCAATTAAATCTTTCGGATTTTGGTTTCGAAAAACCTGCACTTAAAAAAATTAAAGAAATTAACAGCAAGATAAAGCCAAATAAACTATTAAAATTCACCAAATATGCATTTAAATACTCAAAAATTGTTTTAAACAAGTATTCAAACACTTATTCGAAGCATGATTTCACACAACCTGCATTATTCACTATTTTAGCAATGAAAATCTACACAAGAAGCACATATAGGCAAATAATAGATTTATTGGATTTATCTGACAAAATACAGAAGTATTTGCACTTAAAAAAAGTTCCACATTACACAACACTCCAGAAATTCTTTAAAAGACTACCAACATCAATATTACAACAATTAAACAAACAAATATTACTTAATAATCAAATAGGTGGTGAAATAATTGCTTTAGATGGAAGTGGGTTCACTAATGACTACGCAGACAAATATTACGCGATAATAAGACGAAAAGAAAGAAAAAGCTATGTAAAAAACCATATTTCAATCGATGTTGAAAGTAGATTAATACTGCATTTCGCAGCTCAAAGAGGTCCAAGATTCGATACACGTTTTGCAATCGCAGCAATAAGGAATATAAAAAAATATAAACCAAAATACATACTAGCAGACAGAGCATACGACACAGAACCCATCAGAAAATGCATAAACGAAGAAGCAAAAGCATATGATCAAATACCATTAAAAACAAGAGCTAAAAAAGGACATTATCGATTAAAAAGTAAAAATAAATTCAAAAAAGAAATATATTCAAAAAGAAACAATGTAGAATCAATATTCAGCGTAATAAAAAGAATATTCAACGGAACAAACAGAAGCAGAACTTTACAACTATCCAATAAAGAAACAAAACTCAAAAACATAATCTACAACATTTACCGATCAACACAAATTCAATAAAAAA
>JAZLLL010000049.1:0-10408 GCA_045598125.1 Methanobrevibacter sp.
ATTTTTATTTTTTTAGTTATATTTAAATAGTAGATTTAATAAATTACTTGTCTAGACAATAATTATTTTGTTTTTAAATTTTATTAAAATATTAATTTTAAATAAATGTATGATTTATTGTTTTTGGTATTTTTTTAAATAATTTTAGTATTTTATTTTAATATTATACTTTTAAAATATTTTATTATATATTTATAGAGGATTAAAAATGAATGTAAGATTAGATAATGGTATAGCTACTTTAATTATTTTTATTTTGGCTGCAACTCTTTTAAGTGCTGCTCAAAGTGTTGTTACTACAGGTTTAGCTGATATTATGAATGATTTTGCAGTTTCATCTACTACTGCACAATGGATTTATTCATCATTTTTACTTGTTCTTGGTGTTATGATTCCAACTTCTGCATATATTACTCGTCGTTTTAAAGTTAAAACAATTTTAATGACTTCATTAGGGCTTTTCTTTTTAGCATCTATTATTGCATATTTTGCTCCAAATATTGAAGCATTAATATTTGCAAGAGTACTTCAAGCAGTAGGTTCAGGAGTATTATTACCAATTACTCAAATAGTAATTTTTAAAGTTATTCCTGAGGAAAAATGGCAAATATTTATGGGTTTATTTGGTTTTATTATTGGAATAGCTCCAGCACTTGCACCTACTTTAGGTGGAATGATTATTGATGCGTTTAGTTGGAGAGAAATATTTTTAGTTTTTGCAGCATTTACATTTGTTATTATATTAATTGGGATATTTGCTGTTAAATTTGAACTTGAAACTAGTGATTACCCACTTGATTTAGCTTCACTTGTTCTTTGTGTTCTTGCTTGTGTAGGTATTATGCTTGGTTTTTCAAATATAGCGGAATATGGGTATAATATTTTATATGTTATTGCACCTATTATTATTGGTATTATTTCTTTAATCATATTTGTTAAACGTCAAAATAATATTGAGAGTCCTTTACTTAATTTAACTGTTCTTAAAAACAAGTATTTTGTATGGGGAACTCTTTTCTCTGCAGTTCTTTACTTTACAATGTGTGGTTTAAATGTAATTATGCCGTTATTTGTTCAAAGTGTTGCTTATCATTCTGCAACAACTTCTGGACTTATTTTACTTCCTGGAACTATTGTAATGATTATATTTAATTTTGTTGGACCGTTACTTGCTAGTAAAATTGGTGTAAGAAAAGTATTAATTGGATCTTGTATATTTTCAATTATTGGTTTTGGACTAATGATGACTTATGATGTAAATACAAGTGTAGAATATATGATGATAACTCAAATTATTAGAGCTATTGGTCCTGGTTTAGGATTAATGCCAGCTGTAACTTGGACAATTAGTATGGTTTCATCTGGTGTTGAAGATGCAACTGCAATTAATAACACAGTTAGACAAATTATTGGGTCTGTAGGTGCAGCTATTGCTGTAGTTTTAATGGCTATATTTGCAGGAGGGAATGTTGCTCATAATCAAGTTTCTGCAGATGCATTCTCTACAACTTCACTTATCATGGTTATTTTAACAGTAATTTCTTTAATAATTGTTCTTTTATATGTCAAAGATTCTATTAAAGATGAAATAGTTGATTTTAGTTAAATAGATATTTTAATTAAATTTTAATTAAATTATGAAATTTTAATTATTATTTAAAGTTTATTTTTTTAATAATCTTTTTTATTTCTTATTTTTTTCTTTATTTCTTATTTTTTTTAAAAAATTTACTAAACTTTTTATACTTTAACAGTATTATTATTAATTAACTATGAGGTATTTTATGAATAATTTAATTGATGATAATAGTTTTAGTTTTAAAATGGCTAAAATTAATAAAACATTTACTATTTTACTTAATAAGAATCTAGAGGATTATGAGTTAACTCGTTCAGAAATTCCTTACTTAATAACTCTTTGTGATAATGAGAATGTGTCTCAGGAATTTTTATCTAAATCTTATGATTTAAATGAAGCTACAGTAGCCAGGGCATTAAATCGTCTTGAAAAAAAAGAATTTATTAAACGTACTCCTAATCCTAGTGATAAAAGAAAAAAGATGGTCTCATTAACTGAAAAAGGTAAGAAAATTGCAAATATGATTGTAAAACATAAAGAGAATTATAAAGAAAAAATTTTCGCTAATTTTACAAAAGAGGAATATAATGAACTATTAAGATTGTTAAATAAGATGTTTATTAATATTTCTGATTTAATTGATTAAATATTTTTATTTTTAGTTTTACCTATTTTTTTTATTTTTAGTTTTTTTATTAATAATCATATGTTATTGGATTAGATTTTTAGTTTATTAAAATTAATTTTCTTAATAATCACATAACTATATTAAAAATAAAATTCATATAAATAAATATTATAAATAATTAATTTAATTAATACAAGGTGTTATTTTGACAGATGAAAATAAAGGAACAAGTAAAAAGGAAATAATTGGATATATTATACTTATACTTTTTGTTTTTCTTGCAGCTCAACATTTAAGTGCTGTTGTTTCTGGCAGTATGGAACCTTCTTTTTATAGAGGAGATATTGTTGTTTTAGAAAAAACTAGCTTGTTTGGTTTAGAAGAATTTAGTCCTGATGATGTTAAAGTAGGAGATATTATTGTTTATGATTCTACTGGAGCTTGGAATAAAGGGGATGTTATTCATAGAGTTATAGATATTCAAAATATTAATGGAACTACTCTTTATTTGACTAAAGGAGACCATAATCCTGTACATGATCCTTTTTATGTAAGTTCTAATCAAATTAAAGATAGAGTTATTACAATTGGAGATTCACCTTTAGTTATTCCTAAAGTAGGTTATCTTTCTCTTTGGATTAAAGGTTTATAATATTAAATCTTTCTTTTTTTAATTAAATTTATTTTAGTAATATCATTACTAATATTCTATAGGATTATTTATTTTAGTAATGTCATTCTATTATTTATAGTAATGTCGTTACTATTAATTCATTGAATTAGTTTATAGTTATTTTATTTATTAGGTGTTTAAATGTATTTTAAAATTAAAAATGAAGCTATTGGAGCTTTAAATAAAGCTATTGAAAAAATGGGTTGTGAAATTGAAGGAGATATTAAAATAGAATTTCCTCCTAATCCAGAACTTGGTGATTTAGCGAGTACTGTTTCATTTCAATTAGCTAAAGTTTTAAGAAAAGGTCCTCAACTTATTTCTCCTGAAGTTGTTGAAGCTATTGAACTTCCAAAAATTTTCTCTAAAGTTGAAGCTACTGGTCCTTATGTAAACTTTTTTATTAATCATGATATTTTTGCTAAAAAATTATTGGCTTCTGTTGATGAGGATTATGGTACTTTAGAAAGTGTTGGTGAGAAAATTGTTTTAGAACATACTTCTGCTAACCCTAATGGTCCTTTACATATTGGACATATTAGAAACTCTGTTATTGGGGATTCTTTAAGAAGAGTTTTACTTAAAGCAGGTTATGATGTTAATACTCAATATTATGTAAATGATATGGGTAGACAACTTGCTATGATTGTTTATGGTATGGAAGAATTGGGTTTAAAATTAGAAGATCAAGCTTCTGAAAAAATAGACCATAAAATCGGTGAATTATACTTTAAAGTTAATGAAATGTTAAAAAATGATGAAAGTTTATCCGATGGTATAGATGCAACTATTAAAAAATATGAAAGTGCGCCATCTGATTTAGATTCTGTCTTTGAAGATGCAGTAAACAACTGTCTTGATGGTGTAAAACAAACTTTATCAAGGATGAATGTAAAACACAATGAATTTATTTGGGAGGGACAATTTGTTCGTAGTGGACTTGTAGATAAAATTACCACAGAACTTTATAATATTGGATATGCGAGATATGGTAATCCAAAATCTGATGCCTCTCCTGATGTATTATATCTTGACTTAAGTGAATATGGAATTGATAAAGAATTAGTATTAAGAAGAGCTGATGGGACTTCACTTTACTCTACTAGAGATATTGCTTATCATATTTATAAATGTACTGAAGCTGGTGAGAATGGTAAAGTTTTAGATATTTTTGGTTCAGATCATAAATTAGCTGCAAAACAAGTTTCACTTGCACTTGAAATTCTTGAAGTATTAGAACCAAATGATGATAAAATGGAAGTAATTTTCTATGAATTTATTACATTACCTGAGGGTTCAATGTCTACAAGAAGAGGAGTATTTATCTCTGTAGATGAATTAATGGATGAAGCTGTAAGAAGAGCTAAAGAAGAACTTCTAAATAGAAGAAATGATCTTGATGAAAATACTATTGATAAAATAGCTGAAGAAATTGGTATTGGTGCTATTAGGTTCTATATTGCAAGATTATCTCCAGAAAAACATATTAAATTTATTTGGGATGAAGCTCTTAGCTTTGAACGTGGTTGTGCATCTATACAATATGCTCATGCAAGATCTTGTAAATTACTTAAAAAAGCTAAGGATGAATTTAATAGGGATGTTAATTCTTTAACTATTGAGGACAATTGGGCACCTAATGAAAATGAAAAAGAGCTTGTAAAATTAATAGCTAAATTCCCATCTTTAGTTCAAGATGCAGCTGATGCAAGAAGAGTACATCCTGTAGCTCAATATTGTCAAGATTTAGCAAGTGCATTTAATAGATTCTATAAAGCAGAACAAGTAATTGGTTCTGATGTTGAAAATGCAAGATTAATACTTGTAGATAAATCAAGAATTGCTCTTAGAAATGCATTAGATCTTTTAGGAGTAGCTGCTCCTGAAATGATGTAAGGTTATATTATAGATGTGATAAATATTTAATGTGAAATTTATAATATTTAATAGATGATAAAAAACTTATAATTATATTAATGAGATGATTATATGGTAAAAACTTATATTTTTGGACATAAAAGTCCTGATACTGATACAATAACTTCTAGTTTAGTAATGGCTAATTTAGAAAAAGAATTAGGTAATGAAGATGCTGTTGCTTGTAGATTAGGTAATTTAAATAAAGAAACTGAATATGTTTTAAACTATTTAAATATTGATGCTCCTGAATTAATTGAATCTATTGAAGATGATGCTAATGTTATATTAGTAGATCATAATAGTCCTGCAGAATCTGTAGAAAATATTGAAAATGCTAAGATTTTAAAAGTTGTAGATCATCATAAAATAGCTTTTGAAACTTCTTATCCTTTATTTGTAAGAACTGAACCTGTTGGTTGTACTGAAACAGTTTTATATAAATTATATCAAGAAAACAATGTGAAAATTACTAAAGATATTGCTTCATTAATGTTATCTGCAATTATTTCTGATACTTTGCTTTTAAAATCTCCTACTACTACTGAAGATGATATTAAAACAGTTGAGGAGTTAGGAAAAATAGCTGAACTTGATTATGAAGAATATGGTTTAGATATGTTAAAAGCTGGAACTGATTTATCTGATTTCTCAATTGAAGAAATATTATCATTAGATGCTAAACAAATTGATTTTAAAGATGTAAAATCTATTGTAAATCAAGTTAATACTGCAAGTATTGAAGAAGTTTTAGAGATGAAAGAAGTCTTAGAAGAAGGAATGAATAAGATTATTGAAGATGAGAATCTTGACTTATTTATGCTCTTAATCACTGATATTGTAAATAGTAATTCTCAAGTAATTGCTCTTGGTAAATCTTCAAATCTTGTTGAAAAAGCATATAATGTTAAATTAAAAGACAACACTGTATTATTAGAAGGTGTTGTTTCTCGTAAAAAACAAGTAGTACCAATAATGACTGAAAATGCATAATTTTATCGTGTTTTTATTAATTGATAATATTTTTATATTTTAGTATTTTTTATTAATTGATACTATTTTTATATTTTAGTATTTTTTATTAATTGATACTATTTTTATATTTTATTTTTAGAATATTTTATATTATTTTTTATATCTTTTTTTATCTTTTTTTTTAAAAATTAGTTTTCAAATATTTATTATTAATTATAACTTAAAAATAGTTAAAAGAATAAATAAGTATTAATGAACTTATTTTTTATTCTTTATCTTTAACTAGTTAGTTTATTAATATTTCTTTTAGCAAATAAGTATCCAATCACTGATCCAAGAGTTCCACCTATGATTATTCCCCAGTAAACTCCTAAATCTCCCCAGTTAAATATTGTTACAAATATTATAATAAACATTACAATAGCTACTAACTCTCTTAAAAAGGTTATAACTAATGAATTAATTCCTTTTCCAATAGCTTGGAAATAATTAGCAGCTACTAATCCAAGAGGCATTGTGAGGATATATATTCCAAGTACTCTAATAGCATCAGTAATTAATGGTGCTAAGTTTCCACTTGCACTAGAATGTGAGAATAATTGAGATAATTCTCCTGCAAATACAAAGAATAATAAGAATACTGCTCCAGATAAGATTAATGAGAATTCAATTGCTGAGTTAAATGCAGTTTTTAAATTGTTCCAGTTTTCACTACCATATGCAGTTCCAACTACTGTAATTGCAGCAATTCCCACTCCCATTGCAGGGGTAATTCCTAAACCTACTAATCTCCAACTCGCACTGAACACTGCTACTCCTGCAGTTCCAGATATAACTGAAAGTACTCCATTTACAATTCCAGAAAGTAAAGCCATAATAAGTTCTTCAAGACTTGCAGGAATACCTACAAGTAGTATTTCTTTGTAAATCTTCAAATCTCTTTTATAATCTTTAATATTAACTTTTATTTGACCATCTTTCTTAATTAATATCCAATAAGTCATAGGTATAAGTGCTAATATTATTTGGGATAGGATTGTTGCTATAGCTGCTCCTGCAACACCCATATTTAATGTGTAAATGAATATTGGATCAATAATCATATTTAAAATAGCACTTGCAATAATTGGGTAAGTTGCTCTTTTTACAGATCCTTCACTACGTAATATTCCTGCAAATAAATTAGGTAATAAAAAAGAGAAAAGACCAAATATAATCCATCCACCATAGTCTCTTCCAAGATCCATAACCTTAGAAGCACCTAATGCTAATAAAACATGATCTAGGGAAACTAATAGTAATGTAGTTAATACAATTACTAATAATACTATAAATATTATTGCATGTGTTGCTGTGTTGTTTGCTTGTTTTTGATTTTTTTGTCCTATGAATCTTGCTATTACTGAATTTGCCCCTGCTCCAAGTCCACTTCCAAGACCTACAATTGCCATGAATAAGGGAGTTATAAATCCTACTGCTGCAAGTGCATCTGGTCCAAGTCCAGATACCCATGCACTATCAATAACGTTGTTTAACATTGCAAATATTAAACTTATCATTATAGGTATAGCTAAAACTTTTATTGCTTTTGTTGGATTGGTTTGGATTAAATTTTCTTCTTTAGTTTTTACTTTTTCCATAATTTGACATCCTATTAAAGATTAGTTAATTTATAATAATATTTAAACTATAAGTTTTCTACTCTACTTTTAGCTTCTAATACTTCTTTATTTTCAGAATCAAATTTTAAAAAAAGATTAAAATTATCTAAAGCTTCTTTATAATCTTCGTTTTCTTCATGAATAAGACCAATTTCATAATATGATGGGTAATAATCGGGATTTAATCTTAAACCCGTATTAAATGCTTCAAGAGCTAGATTATTTTTATCTAATTTGGTCATAGCTATTCCAATATTGTGATATGCACTTGGAAGTTCAAATATAGTATTCATACTTTGGGTTTCGTATAAGTTAATGGATTCTTCTAATGATTTAATTGCATCAAGGGGTTCGTTAAGTTCAAGTAAACAAGAACCATGTAAGAATAGTAAGTTACAATTCTTCTTATCTTTATTAAGTGCTTTTTCATATGTTTTTAAAGCATCTTTATACCTATCATGTGTTTCAAATATGTAACCTTTGCTCATAAGATCATAAATATCTTCAACTTCAGTATTCATTACAATCTCATAGACTTTTTCAGCTTCATCTTCATTTTCCATAATTTCATAAGTATGACCTTTAGAGATTAAAGCAGAAATATTATTTTCATCTATTTCTAAAGCTTTATCAAAACAATTTAAAGCTTCTTCAAAGTTTTCAGTAATTGTTAAAACAGTACCTTTTTGTATATATTCTTCAAGAGTTTCAGGTTCAAGTTCAAGCATTGAATTCATATTTTCTATAATTTGATTTTCATCTAAACCAAGTAACTCATCATCTTCTCTGAAGGTATCTTGAATTGGTAATGATTTAGCTTCTTTAATTTCATTTTCTTCATTTTCTGCCATTATATTACTGAATTCTATTGAATTTAATAATATATTCGCTACATCAGGGTATTGTTCGATTACAATATCCATGTATTTTGCAGCTTCATCTTTATTGTTTTCTTTAAGAGCATTTGTTATTTTATCTAATAAATGTTCTAACATAGGGTCATTAAAATCCATTTTATCGCCTATTATGTTTATTATAAAGGGGTAATTGTCTTTTATAATCCTTAAATTATAATTATTTTTTAGTTAAGTTTATTTTAATTAATTATTATTTTAATTAAAATTTAATTAAGTTTATATTTTAGACAATGTTTTTATTTTATTATTTACTTATTTCTCTAATAATTCTTTCATAAAGTAATACATAACAGCTTTTTGGGCATGTAATCTGTTTTCAGCTTCATCAAAAATAACTGAATGAGATCCATCAATTACTTCAGCACTAACTTCTTGACCTCTAATAGCTGGTAAACAATGCATGAAAATTACATCCTCTTTAGCTAAGTCTATAAGTTCTTGACGTACTTGATAAGCTTTAAAATCAATTTCTCTTTGTATTGATTCTCCTTCATCCCCCATACTTACCCAAACATCAGTGTAGAAAACATCTGCGTCTTTTGCAGCTTCTTTAACATTTGAAGTTATGGTTACAGTTGAATTATTGTTTTTAGCTATTCTTAAAGCTTCTTTTGTAATTTCTTCATTAGGTTTGTATTTATCAGGACATGCTACTACAATATCCATTCCTAAACATGCACAAATAAGCATAAGAGAATTACAAACATTATTTCCATCACCAAAGTAAACAAATTTTCCATCAAAGTTTCCTTTATGTTCTTTAACAGTTAACATATCTGCTAATGCTTGGCAAGGATGTTCAAGATTAGTTAATCCATTAATAACTGGAATATCTGCCTGTTCTGCAAATTCAACTACGTCTTTATGTTCAATAGCTCTAATCATAATTCCATCAACCATACGACTTAAGACTTTAGCAGTATCTGAAATAGGTTCTCCTCTTCCAAGCTGTATATCTTTATTAGAAAGGAACAATGCAGTTCCACCTAATTCATACATTCCTACTTCAAAAGAAACTCTTGTACGGGTTGATGATTTTTGAAAAATCATAGCTAATTTTTTATCTTCAAGTGGTTTTTCTTTTATTTTACCAGATTTGAAGTCGCTAGCTATATCCAATATTTTTTCTACTTCATTTTCAATATCAGTAACTGATAATAGACTTCTCATATTTCCCCTCATTATAAATTAATAGTTAATTATAAATATTTTATAAATTATCACTAGAAATTTATATTTATACTTTTTATATTATTAATAAATTGTTATTTTATTTTTAATTTTTTATATTTTGTTTTTAAGGGTGGTGTTTGGTTTATGTTTTTTATATTTTGTTTTTAAGGGTGGTGTTTGGTTTAAGTTTAGTATTTAATATAATGTTAAAATTTAAAAATTTATTAAAAAATTAAAATTCAAAAAGAGTAGTTTGATATTTATCTAAATCTAAATTTTCTTTTTTATTTTCTGAAATATCTAAATCTAGATTTTTAGCTATTTTAACAAGGAGTTTTTGGGTAGTTAATGCTTCTTCAAATCTTTGCATTTTATTTAATAAGACTATTTTGTGTTCTAAAATATTAATATTTTTTTTATCAAGCATTAATCCTTCATTAATAAGATTTAAAGCTTTTTCATTATTTTCATTTGTGTATTTTATTGCTTCATTTAATAAAGTTTTAATAGTTTTTTCTTTTTCTTTATTTTCTTTAAGGCTTTTAGTATCTTCAGACTCTTTTTTATTTTCAATGAACTTAGTTAATTCTTTTATTTCTTCTTTTGTTTTGTCTTTATAATTTATTTCTTTAGATAAAATTTCATTAAGATTTCCATTATTTAGTATTAAATATTGTTTTGCTGTTTTTTCAATATCTTTTCTAAATATATTTAAATCTTCTGGAATTTTTTTTATATCTTCATTAGGGACGATATTTTTAATATGTTCATTTAGAATAAGAATACTTTTTAAACTATCTAAAAGTAATCCTCCAATTAAATAGAGATTATCATAGTTTTGACTATAATAATTCATTTTATTTTTAATTGCAGAATAGATTTTAA
>JAZLLL010000050.1:0-2410 GCA_045598125.1 Methanobrevibacter sp.
TCTTAATCAAGATTTAAGTAATGAATATATTCTTAATGATTTGAATATGGAGTTTAAAACAAGTTCTGGTCAAATAAGTTTAAAAGAATTTAATGAATTAGGTTATTATATTTATACTCTTAAATCTCCTTGTTCGGGTGATGTAGAGATTACTTTAATTTTAGATAATCAAAATATTACAAAATTAATTTATGTTCCATCTAATACTAGTTATGGTATTATTAATAATCGTTCTGGTAAATCTTATTATTCAATTCAAGAAGCTATTGATAGTGATGATACTAAAAATGGAGATACTATCCTTTTAAGCAGGGGTATTTTTACAGAAAATATTTTTATCTATAAAAATATTACTATAAAAGCAAAGGATATTGTTTATTTAAATAATTTTAATAATTCTAAATCAACAATTACTATTTTCTCAGCAGGTACAACTATTGATGGATTATGGATTAGTGCTGATGAAGAATCTTATGCTGCTTCGATTTATGGTGTAAATATTAATTTTATTAATTGTAATATATCTAACTCTATGGTTGGATTGTATCTAATGGGATCTACTAATACGTCTATAGTTAATTGTAATTTTTTAGATAATGAATATGGGGCATATATATCCTTTTCTGATTTCTCTAATTTTACTAATTGTAGTTTTATTGATAGTTCTTATGGTATTTTTGGACTTGAAAATTCTAATTTAACTATTAGTAAATCTGAATTTGTAGATTGTTGGATTAGTTTAGATTTAATTAACTCTAATAATACATTAATTAAAAACAATAATATTTCTAAATCTTATCTTGGATTAGAATTAATTAGTTCAACTACAAATCTTACTAATAATATATTTATCTATAATACTATTGCTTATTCTGTATTTAATTCTTCTTTATATGGAAATTATAATAATAACTTTTTAAATAGTATTCTTGCTGATTTTGCAAGTTTTGATAATTCAGAAATTGTTATACAGAATAATATATGGAGTTGTGGTCCTGCTTCTTTAGCAACTGTTTTACATAAATTAGGTTATACTCAATTTAATCAATTGAGTATTATTAATAATACTTTTACTAATAATAATGGTACTAGTTTATTAAGTCTTTATAGCTATTTGCATAATAATGATATTAAAAATTTCACTAATGCTTGTGCTTTTAATCTTAATTCATCTGATTTATCTCCATTAGATATTGTTCTTTTAAACATTAGTAATGACTTACATTATAGTGTTATCTGGGATATAACTGAAAATTGGGTTGTTTTAGCAGATTCCACTGCGGGATTACTGAATATAACTCGTGAATCTTTTGATAAGCTATTTAGTTCTTACACTTTAGTTTTGAATGGTTCTAATTCTAGTTTTGATATTTTAACTGTTCAAGAGATGTCAGAAATTTATGGAACTTTATTTGATGAAGCTTGGAATTGGTTAAATACTCCTATGTTTTATATTCCAGGTTATGCAGATTTTGATAAAAATTATGGTGTTTTAGGTCAAGGTATTAAATTAGCAGGATGGTTTTTACTTGGAATTGATGATGATGGAGGTATTTCTCCTTTAAATATTGGATTAGATGTAATTTCTTTATGTTCTGGATTTGGTATTGCTGAACGTTTGGGAGTTGATGCAGGTACTTTAGTTTTAAAAGCATCTAATAAGTTTCCAGAAATAGATAAATTTTTAAAATCTAGTATTAAATTAAAAGGTTTAGATTTTACTATAACTGCTGAATCTCTTTTTAAAGGATATAAAACAAGTTTGTCCTTTTTGAGTAATCCTTTTAAATTAATTTCTACTAAAACTATCGATAAAGTTTTAGATAAATATAAATATAAATTAGCTTATTTTGCTAAAAATTACTTAAGTAGTAATATTGTTACTTTATCTAATGTTTTAGGAATAAGTAAAAGTTATAATAATGCTAAAGATAATATTTTGTTTGTCTCTAATTTAGTTTCTAATTTTAAAGATGGTAAATCTATTAATACTTTAATTGCTAAGTCTAAGTCTTCAATTGCATCTACTTTAAAAAATACAGATAACTTTATTAAATCAGCTACTAGTTTAGCTAAAAAAAGTGTAAATATTATTGTTAAATCGGCTACTAGTTTAAATAAAAAATTATCTAATTATGTAACTAAAGCAGTGACTAATGTTAAAAATAACATTAAAAAAGTTAAAAATACTTATAAATCAGTAGTTAATAAAGTTAAATCTTCAAAAACTTATAAAGCGTTATCTAAAACATATTATGCTGCTAAAAAAGTTGTCTATAATGCACCTAAATTAATTAAAAAAAATATTATGAATTATACTAATCGTGCTATCAAGTCTGTAACTTCATTTTTTAATAAAATTAAGTTCTGGTAATTAAAGTCTATAAAATTTTTTAATAAAATTAAATTA
>JAZLLL010000051.1:0-2334 GCA_045598125.1 Methanobrevibacter sp.
AAATTAAATTGTGAAAAAACTAGAAAAATAGAGTAAAAATAACAAAAAATTGGAGAAAAAAAATCTCCAAAAAAAACAATTAAATTTTACGTTTTAATCCACCAATAAAAATGGTAAATAAACTTATAATGATTAATGCTAAAGGATTACCAGTAGAAACCATTTTATTAACTACAGAATCAGAAGTTTCCTTATTATCTGGAACAGGATTTGGTTCCGGATTAGGATCTGGAGTAGGATCTGGAGTAGGATCAGGATTTGGTTTAGTTTTATTAATAACTTCAGTAATATTGGAAGCGAAGGTTTCATTAGTTTCATTAGAACCGCAAACAATAATATTAGTTTTATTACCTATAGAGGTAGTATTAAATATTACAATAAATGAAGCAGTTTCATTAGGAGCCAAAGAACCATTAAGAGTCCAAGTATGTTTATTATTAGCAAAACTATAAATCCAATTACCTACAACTGATTTCCATGAATTAAAAATTAAATCATCATAACTATATTCAATAACATAAACATTAGTTAAATTATTAGAACAATTATTTAAAACATTAATTTGGAATTCTGTTAATTCCCCTAGATGTACAGTATTGTTTAAAGCTATTTTTTCAACAGCCATACTGTAATTCAACTTTTCAGTGAAATATCCACTCATTATAAGAACATTTTGGAACTCAGAATTATAACCTGCATAAAAACTAAGAATCACATCTAAACTTTCATTAAATGGAGATCTTGCAGGAAGTCTTGCATTTTGATCAGGAATTCTTAAACCACTATTATACATTTCTAAAACTTGTTTAACTTTTGTACGATTAGAATTTAAATAATCACCATCAGTAAATGTATAAATATCCTCCGCATAATAGAACGGATCAATATTTAAGTTTAAATAAACTAAAATCTTCAAATAATCACCAATATAACTTCCATCAAGAATATTACAAAGAAAACTTAAATTAGAAGTAATTGGTATTGGTTTATCTGGAGAACCAGGGATGAGTTCAATACAAGTAACCCAGGGTAAATCATTAGGATTTAATAATTCAGAATCATAGATAACAACATCATTGGGATTAACAGAATTATTGTTAGCTGTTAACTGATAAAAACTAGCAATACTTTTACCATTATTTGCATTATTATTTCTAAAAACAGAATCAGAAATTGTTAAATTAATTCCAACAATTGCTCCACCTGCACTAAATGCATTATTATCTGAGAAAGTGGAATTAGACACATTTACTGAATCTGATGAAATAGCTCCTCCAAATTGTGCAAAATTATTTTTAAATATAGAACTATTAATCAATGTATTATTACATAATGAATAAATAGCACCACCATATCCTGGAGCATAATTATTTAAAAATGTAGAGTTGTTAATAACACAATCTGAACTGTTAACCCAAATAGCTCCACCCATTTTTTTATTATTAATATTATTAATGAAATAAGAACCATTCACAAATAAAGGTACTTCAGAATAAATAGCACCACCATAAGAAAATGCAGAAGTTTCCTTTGGGTTACTATTACTGATAAATTTACTATTATTTATAACTAAACTTGATGGATAATTTTTATTAAATTTAAAGAATATTGCACCACCAGAGATAGCAGAATTATTTTCAAAGGTAGAATTATCAATTAAACAGGAACCTCTATTTAAATAAATAGCTCCTCCATTATCTGAGTTTCCATTAATAAAATTGATATTTTTAAGAATAACATTATATGTATTGATATTAAATATTCTAGCAAGGTTTTTACCATCAAGAGTATGTCCATTACCATTAATAGTAATATTTTTATTAATAGAAATACCTTTACTTTTATCAGTAATCTCATTAAAACTGTAATCATCATTTAAATTTAAGGTATCTCCATCAGGAGTATTATTAATTAAAGCTTCTAAATCACTGAAACTTCCAGGATTAGCTCCGAGATTATTAACACAATCATTATCACCAATATAAATCTCACTAACACTAGAAACATCTACTCCTGAATTAATATCAGAAACACCGATATCCTCACTAGCACAAACAGAACCAACAGATAAAACCAAAATTAAAAATAAAATCAAAAGCATAACAGATTTATTAACCAACTTCATAGTATTTTCACCTCCTTTTATAATAGATTAAAAAAAACAATACAACACAGAAAACATTGTGTTATTTAATGTTTATTAAAAGATAGATATATAATTTTCTAAAACTAATACAAAAAACTGAATAGATCTATAAAAGTAATTAAATTTTAAAACAAATTAAATTTTAAAAAAAATTAAATTTTAAAATTTTACTCCATATTAATAAACTA
>JAZLLL010000052.1:0-3068 GCA_045598125.1 Methanobrevibacter sp.
GAATAAAAAAAGAAAAAAATAAAAAAAATAAACACCACAAACCAAAAAAACAATAAAAAAAGAAAAAAATAAAAAAAATAAACACCACAAACCAAAAAAAGAATAAAAAAAGAAAAAAATAAAAAAAATCAATTAAATTACGCTTCTAACTTTTTAATTTTCTTTATCACATATCTTGTAAATGGATAAATAATTATCTCATAAACTGTTTTAAAAGTAGCTTGTGCAACAATCATAGTTAATAACATTGTATTAGGCATAGTACCAAAGAATGCTATGGTAATAAATAAACAAGCATCTACACCTTCACCAATGATAGTACTACAAATACATCTACCAAATAAATGAGGTTCATATTTTTCCTTCAATTTAACCATAGAGTAAGAATTTAATAAACTTCCCACTAAATAAGCTATGAAAGAAGCAATTAATATTCTTGGAGTATTACTAAGTACTAAAGCAAAAGCTTCTTGACCATCAAAAAAGACAGGAGCAGGTAATAAAATTGCAATAGCATAACATAATACCACAACTAAATTGTTTAAATAAATTCGTTAAATGAACATATTACGAAACTTACTTTAATATGGTTTTTTTCTATTTTGCTTAATTTTATATTTTCATTTATTTTTTTAGGAATTTTTGTTACTGTCGGTTTTAATCCAACAATTTCTCCTTTTAAATTTATTAAATATTTGTTTCTAAATAAATTGTAAATTATTATTAAAATAATTAATCCACTACCAAGAATTAAAAATCCATATTTGTATAAATGAGTATTTCCTTCCCCAACAACAATACCTAATATTAAAGAGGACATTATCATTCCAATATTTAATGCCCTATTTAATAATGTAAAACTAGATTCTACTTTTTCATCTATTTCAAATACTTCAGGAACAATTGATGCTATTCCTATTCTTAAAAATCCTGCCCAAATATTACAAAAATTAAACTAATAATTAGTATGCTTTCAGGAAAATTAAATAAAAAACTAGAGTGTAATTGAGTTAAAGGATAAGCTAAAGAAGCATCATAAGTTAGTAAGAATAATCCTAAAGCTATTATTATGCTTCCGATGTTTATAATTTTTCTACTTCCAATATAGTTCTCACAGAAATGACCTCCAATTAAAGTAGTTATATAAACAAGTCCACTATAAACTCCATAAATTAAAAGTGCAAATGAAAGATTTAAGTTTAAAAATTGTACCATAAATAATGTTAAAATAGCTCCTATTCCATAGAAACTAAATCCTTCACAGATTTCCATTAAAAATAATGTTGCTAAATTCTTATTATTTTTCATCTTTGACACATCAGTAGAGGTTATAGTTTGGCAGTTCATTAATATTTGATAGTTTTCATTAATAATGGGCTCTTTTTGTCTTTACATAGATAGATTTATATAACATGTTTTATATATATTTATTAAAGTATACTTTATTTTTTATAAAATATACTTTAATTATTAAATATGGATTAATTGTGTGGAATGCATATTTTTATTTAGAAAGTATTTAAATTATTATTTTTAATCTATGTATGTCTCATTTAATTGTATTTTTGGAGTTTTTTTGTTTTATGGATTAATTTGATTTAGAATAATTTTTAAATTTTGTTATGCTTTTTATACATATATTTCATTAGGGAGTGAAAATTTTGAAAATTAAAAATTCGATGATGATTTTATTAGTATTAATTCTTTTAGCATCTTTTAGTTTAGGTGTTGTTAGTGCTGAAACTATTGATGATTCTTCAGTTTATAGTGTTAATAATTCTGATTTGGATGTCATTTCAGTTGAATCTTTGGATTCAAGCGTTTCTAATAGTAATTTCCAGTCGGATGTTAGTTCTTTAAATAATAATCAAAATATTAGTGTTTCAGACATTACTGGTGATAATAATATTACTAATAATATTAATAATATTAATGTTGATACTAATGTTAATATTGATATTAGTATTAATAATGATGCTAATAATGAAAATAATGATGTTGTGACTAATGAGACTTTCTTTTATTTCTTTGATGAAAATGGTACTCTTAAGGCAGATGTTCCTACTGAACTTATATTTAAGGGTGAGTTTGCTAATTTAACTGGTTCTATTGTTCATATTGTTATTAATAGGCCGGTTTCTATTGTTTGTGATGATGTTGTTCTTAGAAATATTGGTATTCATTTAGTTGAAGGTAGTTCTGGTTCTAATTTAACTGGATTCTCTATTATTTCTAATAAAACTTCTAATGGTATTTGGTTATCTGACTCTAATTATAATCATATTACTAACTGTTCTATTAATCTTGCAGGTAGTGGTAAGTTTGCTATGCCTATTATTAGGTCTAGTTATAATGTGATTGATAATTGTGATATTTATGAGAATGGTAGTTCTGTTCTTGTTTTATCTTATGCTAACTTTAATAATATTACTAATTGTAATATTAAATCTGCATCTAGTAATGTAGTGTATATTAATTGTTATGATATTCTTGACTTTAAGGCTGGTGTTAATGGTACTGATTATGGATACAATAATAGTTTTGTAAACAATAATGTAAGTGGTGTTGGTACTATGTTCTGTATTGGTTTCCAAATTATGGGATCTGATAATAAGTTTATTAATAATAATGTTGTTGGTGCTAGTAGTGCTTTTAGTTCTCCTGCTCCAAGTAATTGGGCTAATTACACTAATAATAACAATTATTTTGAAGGTAATCATGTAGAAAATTGTACTGCTGGTTTTGTTTTTGGTTCTCAAAACAATGCTGCTGTTAATAATACTGTTGTTAATTCTGGTTCTGGTATTAGTGCTTCTAATCCTTCTATTATTGTAGGTAATAATATTACTTGTAATGGTACTAATGTTGGTATTAAATTAACTGGTTCAAATATTGTTGTTGAAAATAATACTGTTGTTACTGATAAAGGTGTAGGTATTACTTCTACTAAATCTAATAATGTTATTGTTGGTAACAATGTGAGTTCTGGTGCTCAGTATGCTATTACTCTTGGTAGTGGTTCTGGTAGTGTAGTTACTGATAATTATTTAAAGACTAATTTCACTATA
>JAZLLL010000053.1:0-2071 GCA_045598125.1 Methanobrevibacter sp.
AAATATTATCTGTAGGTTAATTATTTTTTCACAATCCTTTTTCATTTAACTAAATTTTTAAAATTACATCTCATTTTCAAATTAAAAAATGAAGTAAAAAAATTATTTAATTAATTAGAGGTTGATTGAGTTCTATTTTAATATTTTATTAATTTTCACTCTTTTCTGCAGATTAATCCAAAAATCATCAACTAAAAAATTTTAGTGGTTAAAAGTGGGACTTCATCACCTGATTTCTTAATAAATTATTCTTGGTGTTAATAAAAATTGAGGTAACATAATCATAAATACACCACCTATAGCACTAATTAAAACATAACACATAGCTATACTTAATGATCCTTTATTAATTAATTCAAATATTTCTAATGAAAATGTAGAAAATGTAGTGAAAGAACCGCATATTCCAATCTTGAATAATAAATTAAAATTAGTATCATTAGATATTTTTAACAATAATATTCCCATAATAAATGAACCTAAAAGGTTAATTAATAAAGTATTATATGGAATATTGTAAAAATTAGTTATAGGTATTTTACCCATTAAATACCTCATAATAGAACCAATAAATCCACCAATGCCAACTGCAATATAATCTAACATATTTAATCTCCTTGATTTTATTACAGATGTCATTAGCTAAAAGCAGTTTAATTGGGAGACATCATCCCCATACACTTAATTTAAAGTTTATACTATATAAATATTATTCTATTAAAATCTAAAAGTTGTTTAGATGTTTAAATAAATTCGCTAGATGAAAATATTACGAAACTTAAATTAATTTTATCTTTTTCTTTTTTAAATTTTAATATTAATAATAGTTTTTAAATAAATTAAATTATATATTACAATTATAAAAATTTTAAGTATATTATGTGTGGTAATATGGATGTGTTAATAAGTCTGGGAATAGTAATATTAATGGCAATAATTCCTATAATAATCTATTTTGTTCATGGAAAAGAGCATTTTAATAAAAAAGGAATCAACTATATGAGAGAAGCTCCAACCAATGATGCTCCTGCATTAGTGAATAGTATTTGTAATGGATATACAAAATTAATCGGAAGGCCAGATATTAATGGATTTAAAGCAACTATTCTTGATTTAGTGCATAAAGGTTATTTGATAGATTTTGTAGAAAAAGAACAAGTTAATAAAAGAGTTAAAGATATTAGTCTTAAAATTAATTACCCTAAATTAGATAGTCAAAATTCTCTTAAAAATTATGAATTAGAACTTATTGCAATTTTAAAAGCATATGAAAATTCCAATGGAATAATTGAAATAAATAAAATTAATTCCGATTATTCTAAAAACTTTGAACTTAAGTATGAAATATGGGAATCTAATTTTACAAAGGAATTTTTAAATAGTGGTGAAGCAGATAAATACTTTTCATTTAAAGGAACAGATATTATAAAGATATATGGTCTTATCTCTTTGATAATTGGAGCTCTTGCTTATCTTAGTAGAATAGAGTCTCTCATACCTTTAATATTTTTAGTTCCTATAGGTTTAATTTGTATATTTTTACCTGTACGTATCTTTGGAAGATGGAGTGAATATGGTAGAGCATATGTTAGTGAATGGAATGGATTTGAAAGATTTTTACAAGACTCTCAAATTAAAGAATATAGTCCTCAATATATTAAATTATGGGATGAATATTTAATTTATGCTTTGGCATTAAATATTGCAAAACAATCAAAAGATTCTTTTTTATTATTTGAACCTATAGGTAAAAAGAGAAAGAATGATTTTTGGTATTATTTAGGCCATCACTTTAAGTTTACTTTAAAGAAACTTATATTTGGAAAAAATTCTCAAAAAAGCAAATTGAAACTTAGTCAAATGAACTTTTGGGCAGTTTCAGATAATAAAAATATTTCCCTTAAAGATTTAATATTTAATTTATAAATAGTACATTTAATAAACAAAAAAATAATTTTAATTAAATTATTTTTTTACTTTTTTTTAATTATTTAGATTTTTTATTTTTTAAGTAAATAAATTCGTTAAATGAGAATATTACTAAACTATTGGGATGATAAATAATAACTTA
>JAZLLL010000054.1:0-5169 GCA_045598125.1 Methanobrevibacter sp.
TAATCTTTTTTAAATATTGTTTAATTTTATTTGATTATTTTATAGATTTTTATAATTTTTAAAATGATAGTTAATTGAATATTTTTTCATGATAATGTCATTGTGATGTCAATTAATAAAACTTTATATAATATTAAAACTAAAAATTATCATGATATTAAATTGATTATACATTTTATTTACAAGCATATCATATTGCTTTTATTATATTATGTATATTTTAAAAATATTCTTTAATTTTTAATAAAAATATTCTTTAATTTTTAAGTGTGATAAATATGGATATTTCAAATATTATTATTGTATTTATTTTAACATTTGTTGCTACAGTAATCTCTACTTTTTTCGTTAGAAAGATTTTACTTGATGCAGATGTTTCAGATAGTCCAATTGTTAGTGAACATAGGCATAAAGCAGGTACTCCTACTATGGGAGGTCTAGCATTTTTATTTGCTTTAACTTTTATCGTAGCTATCTATTTTAAAAATACTTCTATTTTGATTGTATCATTTATCATGATTACTGCTGGTTTAATGGGATTAATTGATGATTTATTAGGTCTTAAAGTTAAGGAATATCAGAAGGTTGTTAAAAATATTACTGATTCTCCAGTTCCAATAGGTTTATTAAATTTAGGGCCTGGTGAAGAAGCAAGAGTTACTACAGATAAAGCAAAAGAACAAGTTGGGGGGCTTGTTAATGAAGGTAAATTAGAATTAATCACTGAAATTCCAATTAAATATGAGCCCTCTGAATCTGCAAAAATTATTGTTCAATTATTACCGGGTTTATTTTTAGCACTTACTGGTGTAATTAGTAATTGTGGAGGATTTACTTTAGGTCTTTTTGCATATCCTGTTTTAATTATCGGTCTTTTAGGTGCTATTAATGCTGTAAATCTTATTGATGGGATGGATGGTTTAGCTGCAGGTATAGTAGGTATAGCATCATTTGCATCTTGTATTTATGGTTTAATATCTGGGGATTTAACAAAAATGGTTCCATTTGCAATACTTGCTGCGATTTGTTTTGCTTTTTTAGTATTTAATAAGCATCCTGCAAGTATTTTTATGGGGGATACTGGATCTTTTATTTTAGGTGCAGGTTATGCAGCTGCTGTATTTATTTGTAATATTCCTTATTTTGGTCTTTTAGCTTTAGCTGTTCCTATTGTTTCAACTATAATAAGTTTAATGCACAGAGCAAATATCATTAATTTACCTGTAGAACCATTACATCATACTTTAAATTATCATGGAATGTCTGAAAAGAAAATTGTATATAGTTATTGGTTGTTAACTGCAATAGCTTGTGTAATTGGTTTATTAGCTAAATTTTTCTTATTTTAAGTAAAAAATAGCTATTTTTTATTTATTTAATATTTTTAGGGATTAAAATGAACACTACTCTTTTTTCTATTACAAAAACATCTAATAAGATAGCTTGTCAAAAAACTTTTTCTATTTCTCAGTTAGCTGAAGCTATAAATGGTAAAATTTATGGGTTAGATGATTTTTACTGTGAATCTGGTTTTAATGGTATTTTTCAAACTTTAAATGATGGAGTTTCTGGAGATATTGTTATAAGACATTGGATTAATGGAAAAGGTGTTGACATTGCTCGAAAAAAAAATATTGCATGTCTTATTACTTTAAATCCTACTAAAGATGCTTTAGAAATGGCTCAAAAAATTAAATTTCCTGTAATTGTTGTTGAAAAAATTCAATTTGCTACTGCTTTTGCTATTAAATGGACTATTGAAAATTTAGCTCCAAATTCAAAAAGGATTGTTGTTAGTGGAACTAATGGTAAATCTACTACTTCTCATATGATTTATCATATATTAAAAAATATGGGTTATAATGTATTTACTAATACTGATGCAGAATCTGAACTTAATACTTTAATTGATCCTATGGTTGCTAAATTAATTTCTGAAGAAGTTATAAAAGCTCAGGATGTTGATGTTAGAACTTTTGATTATGTTGCAGATATTAAAAACAAATCTGTTTTTGATTATATTGTTATTGAAGTATCTGAAGTTCAAGGTTGGGGTGATGAGTTAATGAAGAATCATGCTTTTATCATGTCTTCAGCTCTTAATCCTGATGTTGGTGTTGTTACTAATGTAGCTATGGATCATATTGGTCTTGTTAAATCTATTGATGAGGTTTTTAATGAAACTGCAGGTATTGTAAAAGCAATTAATAAAAATGCTGTTGTTTTGAATTATGATGATTCTCGTGTTTTAAAGATGTTAAATTATTTAAATAGTGGAGTTACTCCATTTTTTACATCTATGGATGAGGTAGCTATTTCTAAATATGATGCTCCTTTAAATAATAAAGTATACTTTGATAGAGGTGAAAATAAGATTATTGTTAATGGTGTTTCTATTTTATCTTATAAAGAACTTCCATTTACTGGTGAACATTTTATACGTAATATTTTATCAGCTATTTCATCTTGTTTAGCTTTAAATATTTCAATTCAAGATATTGTTAAAGGAATTAAATCTTATAAACCATTAGATAGACGATTTATAAGATTATCTGAGGAACCTATCATTATTGATGATTTTGCACATAATCCTGATGGTATAAAAGCAACTATTAGAGCTTCATTTAATTTAGCTAATGAACTAAATAAAAAGGAACTTTATGTTGTTTTCGGTATTCGTGGCTCAAGAGGGGAAGATTTAAATGGTTTAATTTCTCAAGCTATTGCTGAAGTTATAAAAGAGTTAAATATTGAAAATAAGAGGAAAATTAAATTATTCTTATCTTCAAGTAAAGATTATGTTAATGAGAATAATAGAGTTAAAGATGTTGAAAAAGCTATTTTTACATCTACTCTTGATAAAAATAATATTGAATATGTTCATTATGATAATTTAAAAGATGTTTTAAATGATGTTTATAATTTAGCTAATAAAAATGATGTTATCCTTTTAATTGGTGCTCAAGGAATGGATCCTGCTGAGGGAGTTTTAACTGATTTAGGTTTTATTTAATTAATTTTTTTCTTAGTTTTTTTTAAAATTTATTAAATATTTAGATATATTTGATATATAATGGATTTATACATTTATGATAGTTTTTTAACTTTTATTTTTAATAATATAGATAATTTTTAATAGGTATGTAATTTTTATTTTTTAATAATATAGATAATTATTAATAATATGTAATTTATATAAATAATTATATTTTATTCTATTAGATATTCTTATCTTTAATAATGATAAAATAATTTATGATAATTAATTATAGAGGAATGTTAATGTTTATTAAGATTAGAAAAGATACTTTAATAATTTTATTATTAGCTTTTATCTTAATTCTTTGTGGAAGATTAATAACTTATGCAGCATATGCATCCTCTGCTGAAGTTGAAGAAGGGGTTCCTATTTCTGGTGTTATTATCAAAGGAAATGATATGATTCCTATTGATAACCTTAGAGCAAATATTGAGGCATCTGGGTTAAGGACTGGTAGTTATATTGATGGAGATATATTAAAAACTTCTAAAAGAGAATTACCTCTTTCAGAAGCAATAGCCAATGCTAAAAAGTTTGTTAAGTTAACTACTTTACCAGGTACTACTATTGCACCTATTGCAGGAGCTGATGTTCAAGTAGATAAGCAGACTGGACTTGTTACTGTTACTGTTATTGAAGATTTTTCTACTATAGATATTACTAATTCTACTAATACTTCAGATAGATTTAGATCAGATTCAAGTATTAGTAGTTATAATTATTCATTCGGGGGTTAAAATTTGGGATTAAGTAAATCAAATTGTATTGTTTTAATTCTTATGGTTTTAATGCTCTTTTCAGTTATTGGTTCTGTTTCAGCTACTTGTAATGTAATTGTTATTACTGATCCTTCTGGAGAAGATCTAAATGGTGCTGCAGCTGCAAGTATGTCTTTTGCACATAACATGTTTCAATCTACATTTGTAATGTCTAAACAGGGACATTATGCAGTTCTTTCTGGTGGGGAAGGTAATGGTACAGAAAGGAATCATGCGATTACTAAATCATTAGCTGCTATGCAGCATAATTCATCTATTTCTTCTGCTGTAGCTATTGCTAATCAATTTAATGGTATTAGGTTAGTAATTGGTGGGCCTTATTTAGGTGCTGCTATAGGTGGTTCTTTTGATGCTTACTTAGTTACTGTTGATGATGAGGGCACTATTAAAGTTACTCCTTACTCTAGTGGTATTATTGATTTACCTGTTGGAACTAAAGGGGCTATTATTCACTTGAGGAATAGTGAAGGAAATCCATTATATGGTTCTGCAGAACATGTTAGAAGAGAAGCTGCTATTAACATTGGTAAAATGATTCGTGATGGATATTCTGCTACTTATATTGTTGGAAAAACTTTAGAAGAAGTAGCTGTAGATTCTGGTGAAAAATATGGTGGGGGTGCAGTTAATCTTGTTTCCTGTGTTTCTACTGGGGATATGTTTGTTCCAGATACTTTAAATTCTACTGGTTTTCCAATGGATGAAAACTATTCTAAATCTTGCCCAACTTGTGGATGGGCTACAGGGTTCCCTGATGCAGAAAATTATGTTACTTGTCCTATTGATGGAACAAAACTTAATGTTAACTCTGCTACTGATGTTTTAATTAATGCAATTACTGTTAGTAAAGATACAGTTTCAGTTTCCGTATATGGTAGTGAGAAACAAGGTGTTAGTTCAACTGCTAAAGAGATTGTTAAAGCATCTGTTGCTAAATATGGATATAATTCATCTACTATTGCAGGATCACTTAATAAAGGTATTAATAATGGTCTTTTAGTTGGTGTAAATTATGTGGAACCAAGTGATTTGAATGTTAAAGAAGAATCTCGTGCTGTAGGTGTTTACTTTACTCCATTACCTAATGAGAGAACTTCTCCTCCTTGGGAGTTGCCAATTAATTCTTTCTTCCTTGGAATTTTAGGTACAATTCAAACAGCTATTGGTTTTGTTCTTATAATTTTAGTTTTATTTAGGACTCAATTATTAAAATCATTTAGAAAATTTGATTAATAAGTTAGTCTAACTTTTTTATTTTTTTTTAAGTTATTTCTCTTTTTTGGAAATAACTTACTTTTTTAATTATTTTTTTTTATTGTTTTTTCTTATTTAAAGTTATTATTTTTATAT
>JAZLLL010000055.1:0-2027 GCA_045598125.1 Methanobrevibacter sp.
ATTTTTTATTAAAAAGTATATTTTTAATTTTTTGAGTTAAAATTTTTAGTGAATTATGTTTTTATAATTAATTTTAATAAAATTTTTCATTTTAGTATTGTAATAAAAAATTTAATAAATTATTTAATGGATTGTTTATATGGATTTAAATTTTGATTTTACAGAAAAAAGAATTATTATCACAGTATTTTTCTGTATGGCATTTACAATTGCAAATTTAATCACTGTAAAGATTATTAATATTGATATATTAGGTATGGAAACTCCTGCAGGAGTTCTTATTTATCCATTAGTTTACATTTTAACAAATGTAATTACTGAAGTTTATGGTGAAGAAACTGCGAGAAAAACAATTGCTTTAGGAATTGCTGCTGATGTTTTATTTGTATTTATGACTACTTTAATATTATTCTTACCATCTCCTCCATACTATGCAGGAGATTCAAGTTTAGCATTTGTATTTACACAAACTCCAAGAATTCTTGTAGCATCTTATATTAGTTATGTGATTGGTAATTTAGTAGATGCAAGATTAACTACTATTGTTAATCGTGGAGAAGGAGCTCATTCTTCTATTAAAAACTTAGGTGTAATCATTATAAGTATGTTAGTCGATAATATTGTCTTTATTGGGTTAGCATTTATTGGTCAAGTACCAGTTGTTGATATTATAATAATGATTGTTTCACATTGGTTAATTAGTTTGGTTTGGACTGTTATTGCTCAACCATTTACAAGAAAAACTGTTAAATGGGCTGAAAAAAATAAACCAGTTTCACTTTAAAAGAATCCTCGATAATTTGTATAAGTTCTAAACTTAAAATTAGATATTATTTAAGTTTTAGAACTTAAGATTTTTCTAAACCTTTTTTTTATTTTTTTTTATTTTACTTCTTTTTTATTTTTTATTTTTTATTAATGGAAATATTAAATATTTTTTTAGAAATTTTTATATTCTTATTTTACATAATATTAAATAATTATTAAAATATTAATGGTGAGTTTATGGATTTAGATTCAAAATTAGTTAAAGAAAAAATAGAAAAGTATCGAAAAGATAAAAATTGTGCACAATCTACTCTTATGGGTATTTGTGATGTAGCAGGTTTACCTACTGATGAAGTAGCTACTTTATCTGCAGGATTTGGTGGTGGAATTGGAGGAACCTTTGATGAAGGAACATGTGGTGCTGTAACTGGTGCAGTAATAGCATTAGGATTTTTAGGTGCTGATGAAAAACAAATATCTTTCTGTGCAAAAGAACTTTTTAATGCATTTAAAGAAGAATATGGTTCTGTTACTTGTGGAGCTATTTCTAAAAATGGGGAAGATAAATCTTCATGTGTAGAAGTTTGTGTATTTTCAGGTGAAAAAGTTTGTGAATTATTAAAATAGTGAGTAAGTGGTCAATATGAAAGTATTACTTGTTAATGGATCTCCTCATAAAGAAGGTTGTACTTTTACAGCTTTAAGTGAAATCAAAGAAAGATTAAATATTCATAATATAAGTAGTGAAATATTTTGGATAGGAAATAAACCAGTTAGAGGTTGTATTGTATGTATGAAATGTAGAGATGGTGCTGGTAAATGTGCTTTTGATGATGATATTTGTAATGAACTTATTGAAGCAGGAAAAGAAGCAGATGCTATAATTTTAGGTTCTCCAGTTTATTATGCTGGTCCAAATGGAGCTTTATGTGCTGTACTAGATAGAGTATTTTATTCTGGAAGTGCAAATTTTGCATATAAACCTGGAGCTGCTATTGTAAGTTGTCGTCGTGGTGGATCTAGTGCTAGTTTTGATAGATTGAATAAGTATTTCACTATTACTAATATGCCTATTGTATCTTCTTCTTATTGGAACTCTGTTCATGGTAATACTCCAGAAGAAGTTAAGCAAGATTTAGAAGGTCTTCATACTATGAGGACTTTAGCAGATAATTTAGCATGGTTATTAGAGTCTATTAAAAATAAAGAATTACCAAAAACAGAGGATAAAATTTTCACTAATTTTATTGATTAATTAA
>JAZLLL010000056.1:0-16324 GCA_045598125.1 Methanobrevibacter sp.
TATTAAAATTTATTTTTAAATACTAAGTTAAATACTTTTTAATTCCTTTTTAGTATTAAAATTAAAGTATTTTCATGAAATTAATTATAATTTAAATTTTATAATTTAAATTTCTATTAATGATATTGTTAATTTTATAATACTAATTTATATGTTTAAAGTAGTATTTAATTTATTTTATTTAACTTGTATGTCTTACTTTAATATAATTTAGTTACTCTTTTAATTGAGATTTTCTTAATAATTCTTTGAGATTTTATTTTTACTTTGAGATTTTATTTCTTAGATTTTCTTAATAAGTCTTAAGATTCAAGTAAAAAGATTTATATTATTTAATAATAATATTATTAAATATGATTATAGAAGCTAATAGTATTCCTTTTTTAATAGATTATTTGGTAACTATATTTGTTTCAATTGTAGTGGCATTAGCTTTAAGATTACCTCTTTTACCAAATAAACCAAAAAGGTTTTCATGGGTAAATAGTGCTATTTATCCAACTCCAATTATTGCTTTAGGTTTACTTGCAATTTTATTTGTTTTTAAAATCTACTGGATTTATAATGGTTTAATTTTAGCTATTATTATAGGAATTTTTTCAGCTTTCTTTGTAAAATATTTATTTTATTATATCTTTCCAAATCCTCCAGGAGTAGATTGTTTAGAAAATGATGTAAATATGGATTTAAAGGAGGGTAAATAATGAATATGCTTATTGCTTTAATTTTAGCAACTATTATCTCTGCTTTAAATTTTATTATTGTTGATACTTACTTAGGACTTCCAGAAGAACCGAGTGTTAAAGGAGTTAATAATGTAGCTTATTCTATTAGAAATAGGGGTGGAGATTTATCTGGTGGATTTTTCCAAGGTAATATTTTATGTTCTCCAGATGCATCTGCAGGAACTTTACTTGCTTCAATTGGTGTTTATGTCTTAGGTTTTGAGGGTGGTTTAATAGCGGCTCTTTTAATTTTTATTGGGAATAGGTTATGTGCAGATCAAGGATATGCTGGAACTACTGGTGCTTTAACTATGACAATTATTATGGTTATATTTTCTTTCTTAGGTTTTCCTTCTGATATATTTATTGTAGGTATTGTTATAGTTATATTCTTTGTTCAAGGATTATATCATCCTATTAGTACTAAAGTTCTTGGAAAAATAGCTAAATTATTTGGAAGATATACTAGATTAAAATAATAAGTTTATTAAATTGAAGATGTTAATTGAGAGTATTTAAAGGTAAAATTATGTTAATTGAGATTATTGGTGTTATTATTGTTCTTATGGCTATTAGGGCCTTAATAACTAAAAATAGGGTTGAAAGATTATTATATATTAATGTAATTGATTTTGGTATTTCTGCAATTATTGCATTATATATTAAAACACCATTTGGTCTCTTAGTTGCTGCAAGCTTTTTTATCACATCAACTATTGGATCTAATGCAATATCTTATGTCTTAGATAAATTAGATGATGAAATTGTTTGTGATAATGAAATAGAAAATGGAGATGAAATTCCTAAAGAAAATTAGTATATTATTGTATTTGCATTAGTAATTTATTATTATATGCAGTTATAATTTATTGATAAATTTAGGTTTAGGAGTGGTAATATGTTAGAATTTATTAATTTAACTACAATATCTTTAGTTTTACTATTTATCGGGGCTTTAGGTGTTGTTTTCCTTAAAAAACCATTAGATAAAGTTATTTTACTTTCAATTTTAGAATCTGGTTTCTTTTTAGCTGTTGTTAGCTTTAAATATTTGGATGTTGCTTTAATTACTTCTATTCTTAATCCGTTATCTATAATTGTATTTTTAATTGCTTTAATGAAAATTGATAAAATTAGAAAATCTAAAGCAATGGAGGTTGAATGATGTTGAATCTTACGTTATGGTTTTATTCAGGTTTAATTTTAGCTATTTTCGGAACTATAGCTACTGTTTGGGGGCCTGGTGTTAAAGATTCTGTTGTAAGAACAATTAATACTGAAGTTGCAGGAATTGGTGTTTCATTAATTTTACTTACTTATAATTATACATTAGCTCTTTTAACTTTAACAGCTACTACTGTAGTATGTACTTTGATTTTACTTAGAGCAATTACTCGTTTAGAAGAAATTGGGGCTGATGTTTGATGTTTAAAATAATAGTTGGAGGGATTAAATGAAGATTGCTAGATTATGGAATAAATTAGCTCAACCTAAAAATATTCCTAGATTATTTGCTGCAATTTTGGCTTGTGTGCTTCTTATTGGATTTATTATTCCAACTGCTCTTGATGCTGATCAATTATATCCAAGACCTACTCCTCAGACTCAAATGGATGCAGGTTTATCAATTGCTCCTTATGATAGGGGAGGAGAAGTTTTAAAAGAGCCAGGAATAACTATTGCAGAATATCCTCAAAATTCTAAATATATTGGTTGGATTAATGCATATATGTCTCCTATGGCATATCTTGCTCAATCATTTTCACCCTACTTTGGAACAACTATTTATTCATCTCCTGGTGGGTTAATTGATGAAATATTATATTATACAAGAGGTTTTGATACAATTTTAGAATCATCTATTTTAATGATGGCATTTATTATTGCTTCTTGGTTAATGATTAATTTTACCATGGATAGAAGAAATGAAAAAGAAATTATTCAAAAAGATGTAAAAAAAGCTATTGTAAGTTCGGATAGAATAGCTAGTGAAGTAGAAGAAAATAATCGAAAAGCACGATTAAAACAAAGAAATAGAGAAAGTTAGGTGATATTATGCTTGTAGAATTAGTTCCTCAATATGTTCCCACTTTCTTTCAATCAATGTATACTCCTGCATTGTATGGTGGTTTAATTGTAGCTTTCATTGCTTTAATTGGAATAGCTATTCAAAAGAAAGATATTCATATTCTTATATTAACTGATCTTATAGGATTGGCTATGCTTATTGTTGTTGCTGCTGTAGGTACTGATTTAGCAGAAGCATTAGTTCTTCCAGGTTTAGTTGTAGAATTAGCTGAAATAATGGCTATTTCTGAAATTTTAATTTCTCGTGAGATGAGAAAAATTGGCTTAAAAAAATCATTTATTCCTTCTGATTTAACATTAGATATGGAAATTATGACAACTGCTCCTAATTTCATAGCTTTAATTTTGATAGCTTATGGTACCTTTTTAACTGGTTTTACTGGTGGTGCAGTAGCTGGTGGGGGTATTATTTTATATGCTTTATCTAGAAAAGTAAGAGGATTACCTGTTATTGTAATTGATGGTATTTCTGGAATTTCAGGTATTTCCTGGTGTTTATGGATTATTGGTTTCTTACTTTTCTTTGTAACTCCTCAATACTGGTTATTAAGCCTATTTTTAGCAGCATTAGGTTTATTCCTTAAAGTAACTTCTAAAATGGGATTAATTGGTATTATGATGAGAGAAGAATTTGGTAGAAAATAATTTAAATATACTTATATTTATTTAATTAAAATAATATTAAATAATAGATTTAAAATTTGAATATATTTATTTAAAATATTGGTCATAAATTAATTTTAGCTATAGATTTAGCTAAAATAAGTATTAAGTTTATAGATAATAATTAAACTTAGGTGTTAATAATGAGTATTGTGAGTATAGGTGGAGATTTATTAGGAACAATTCCTCTTGGAGATATTGTTCTTTATTTGAATCCTTTACATTTGTTCTTGTTTGTAACTATATTATTATTCACTTTTTTAATAGCTATTAGTAAAACAGAAACTCAAGTAGAGGCCACTTTTGAATCTCTTAGTGAAAATAAAGTTTCTGTAGGTATGAAAGAGTTTAAACATAGAAGATTTTTAGCTATTATTTGTGGTATTGCTACTGCAGGAGCTATGATTACAGGAGATTTATTCAATTTCACTTTATTTATGGCTTTAATTGGTATTGTGAATATTGGTATTGTCTCTGCTGTAAAACAAATTGAAGTTCTTGATTCTGCTTATCAATATGGTTTAATTGCTATGATGTGTGGTTTACCTTTATTTGGAGGTGCAGCTATTATTTTAGCATCAACTGGAACTTTAAGTTTATTTTCTTTAGCTGCTGCACCTACAGTTGCACCAATGACTATATTTGGTGCTTTAGTGATGTTAGTAGGTATTGCAGGTGAAAGTGGAATTGCACCATTTTTTGCTACAAAAGCTGAGATGTTTAGAACTCCAGGTTCTCCATTTATATTAATTATTCATTTAAGCTCTTTATTCATTATAGTAAGAGCTGTAGAAATTTTATTGATTATAATTCATGTTATATGATATGATGATTAGTAGGTATATTTATATATTTAAGGAAAGGTGTAAAAATGAACAAGATTAAGATAAGTAGCTATATACTTTTAATTATATCTATATTAGCTATACTTTATGCATTAATATTTAATCCAGTAGATTGGATAGTTTATATTATAGCTATTGTTTGTATACCATTTTTTGTACTTTCACTTGGTTTACTTACTATGTCTAAACCTAAAAAAGATGAAAAGGAGGAAAGAGTAGAAGAACCATTTATTGGATATTAATACAATAATTGGGGATATTCTTATGATATTATGTATTTAATGGTAAATATTTTAATAAATGTTATTTTAGCTTTCCTTGCAGGTAGTCTATTATTAGGTTTCCATAGAAAAGTTATGGCAAGGATTCAGTTAAGACCAGGACCACCTATTATTCAGTATTTGCTTCATTCTTTGAAATTTTTCTTTAAAGAATCTAGTTTCCCTAAAACAGCTTCAATGCCTTTTTATATTGGTATTGTGGTTATTTTAGCTGGAATTTGGGTTACTGGTGTTATTGTTGGTCCTGTTACTAAAGGATCTTTGATGATAATATTTGGTATTTATGCAATTCATAAAATTGTTGAACATAATTCTGGATCTTCATCAGGATCTCCTTATGGTAAATTAAGTTGTGTAAGGGCAGTTTTTTCAGCAGCTGGTGAATTACCTTTATTTGCATCTATAGCTATTGTTTATTTTGTAACTGGGAGTATGAATATTGCAGATATTATTATTTATCAATCTGTTCATGGTCCTCTTATTTATTCAGCACCTCTTGCTGCAATAATGTTCTTTACTTTAATACTTACAAAATCACCATATTCTCCTTTTGCAATTACAAAAGGAAAAGATATTATTTCTGGATTTGAAACAGAGCATTATGGTTTCCTTAGAGGATTTATAATGTTTTCTGAGTCAATTGCATGGTATATATTATTATGGTTATTCTTAACAATATTCTTTGGACCAATTAGTTTTATATTATATGTTGTAGGTATGATAATTATAACTGCAATTACAGCATTTATTAATGCTACAACTCCAATGTTAAATCCAAATCATTCAGTAATGGCACAATTTACTATTACTCTTGTTTGTTTAGTTGGTTCAATTTGTATATTATTAATCTAATATATTAGGAAATGTATTAAAAAAATTAAAAATTAATTTATTAAATTGATAATTTATAAAAATAAAAATATTAAATATAATTAAATTAATTAAAATTAAAAAATTAATTAGAAGGAATTAAAATGACTAATGATAAAGGTGTTATTATACTTACTTCTTTTGTAGCAGTAGGTGTTTTTTTAGTAGCAATTATATCTACTTATTTCCAATCTGTTATTCTATGGCCTGTAGCTATTATTGGATTACTTTTTATTCCTTTAATATTATTACAAAGTAGAATTCGTTTTTCTCTATTAGCAGAAAAACTAGAAAAAATTGCATTTGTTATTACTCTTGCAGTTATTATAATTGGATTTGTTGTTATTTACACTCCAGTATAATAATATTTAAATTATTCTTAAATTATTATAAGAATACTTAAAATATTATTTATTCTTGTTAAATTAGTACTTATGATGGTGAAATCATGGAAACAATATTTTATATGATTTATGTTTTAGTATTTATTATTGGTTCAATTTTAGGGCTTTTATTAAGCTATAAAAAACATATGGAACCTTTTATTGTATCTGAGATAGATATTTTATATTTGATTTTAGCTATTATAGGTTGGTTTATGCTGATTAATTATACTTTAATATGTTTTATTCCAGCATTTATTTCTATTTCTATAGCTTTATTCTTAATTGCTATAGTTATAGGTGCAAGACCTGGATATGGTCGTAAAGAAAGTGCTATTGCAGCTTTAATCTCAATTATTATTTATTTAATTATTTATTTAATTTAATTTAATTTTTTATGGTTTGGGTGATTTTATGAATAAAGATGAAAAATTAAAATTAATGAAACAAAGAATTCTTCATAGTTTTAAATGGGAAGAAGTAATTATTCATCCATTAGCAAGAGAATTTGAAGTTTCTATTGAAGAATTTGAAGATATTCTTATGAATCACTTAGATATGGGAGAGCTTGAAAATATGTTGGCTACTTTCGAAGAAGCAGGTCATGATAAAATTCTTAGACAGTTACATATTGATTTAAGACTTTACTGGCTTGGGGATGTTCTTGGAATTATTTCTTCAGAGGAATATATACCAATTAAATTTGAATTGTTAAATGATATTGAAAATGGTAAAGACTATGATTCTTGCCTTAAAAAAGGTAGAAAAAAAGTTATTAATATTTTAAAAAATCATAATTTAAATAAAGATTAAATTATCAATACTTTAAATTAAATACTTATTACTTGTGTTTAATGAAATATTTAATTCTTATTTATAGTTGCTGTTGTTTATAATTGTTTATAGTTGATATTTTTATTAATTATTTAAAATAACTAATAATTTAAATATTTGGCTATTTAAAACACTTATTATGTGTTGAAAATAGATATAAGGTAATTAAAATGCTAAAAACTCTTAAAGATATTGTAAGAAAAAGTTCTATTCATGTTTGTATTGTTAATTGTGGAGGATGTAATGGTTGTGATGTAGAACTTGTTGCTTGTCTTTCTCCAAGATATGATTTAGAGCAATATGGTATTTATGTTCACAATAATCCTCGTGAAGCTGATGTTCTTCTTATAACTGGAGCTGTTACAGAACAATGGAGAGAGAATTTAAGAAAAATTTATGCAAAAACTCCAGAACCTAAAATTGTTGTTACTGTTGGAAATTGTCCTCAATCTGGAGATGTCTTTGCACAAGAAGGTGGGAGAGTACTTGCACCTGTTTCTGATTTCATTCCTGTAGATGCAGCTATTTCAGGTTGTCCTCCAAGACCAAGTGAAATATTAGAAGCTGTTTTATCTGTTGCTCCTGGAGCTATTGCTTCTAAAGGACGTATTCAAGATAAAGAAAATTAGTTTAAATAATTTTAAAGAAATTATATAATTTTCATGATTTAATTAAATTTAGTATTTAATATTATTATGCATTTAAGTAAATAAAATAAATTTATAGGATTGAAGATTAAATTCATAGAATTAAGAATGAATTTATAGGATTGAGGATTAAATTCATAGAATTAAGAATAAATTCATAGGATTAAAATTTAATATTAGATTAGTTTTAAATTCTAATTTATTAATTAAAAATAAGTAAATATAGGAGTCAATGATATTATGATTTTACCAATAGGACCTATTCATCCAGGACTTAAAGAACCTTTACGTCTTAAACTTCAAACTAAAGGAGAAAGGGTTATTAAAGCTGAAATTGACTATGGTTATGTTCATAGAGGTATTGAAAAGATTATGGAGGGTAAAACTTGGCAAAAATGTATTTACTTAGCTGAAAGAATCTGCGGTATTTGTTCTTATGAGCATACTCAATCTTTTGCTGAAACTATTGAGCTTATATCTGATGTTCAAGCTCCTATGAGGGCTCAATATTTAAGAGTTATTACTAATGAATTGGATAGAATTCAAAGCCATTTTTTAGCTAATTCTACTTTCTTTAAAACATTAGACCATGAAACTTTATTTATGCATGTGCTTTCTTTAAGAGAGCATGCTATGGATGCTATTGAACTTTTAACTGGTAATAGGGTGAATATGGGTTGGAATGTTGTTGGTGGTGTTCGTATGGATGCCCAAGAAAAACATTTAAATGAAATTATGGAAAAAATTGCTTTAATTGAGGAAGGTTTTGATAGGCATCTTGCATTATTTGAAGAAGCACCTATTGTTGGTCTTAGAGCTAAAGGTGTTGGGGTTATGACTAGAGAGGAAGCTATTAAAGGCCATGCTGTTGGACCTATTGGGAGAGCTTCTGGTTTAAAACATGATTTAAGAGAAATACATCCTACATATAGGGATGAATTAGAATTTAAACCTATATGGAGAAAAGAAGGAGATAATTATGCTCGGGTAATGAATAGATTTAATGAGATAAAACAATCTATTGATTTATTACATCAAGCTATTGAAAATATTCCTGAAGGAGATATTCGTGTTCCTGTTGAAGTGTCCTCTGGTTATGGGGAGTGGAGAAATGAGGCTCCTCGTGGTGAAGTTACATATATGCTTGAAACAAATGGAAATCTTATTAAACATATATCCATTAGAACTCCAAGTATTATGAATATTGATTCTTGTGCAAGATATATGCTTAAAAATGTAGCTACTGTGGCAGATGCTGTTTCTACTTATGCTTCTGCAGATCCATGTATTGCTTGTGCAGAACGTGTAGCTATTACAGATTTAGATAAAAATATGAATATAACAAAAGATTTTTATGATTTATCTTATAATAATCAAAATATTTTTGATTTATCTAACAATAAACAATCTAGTAATTGTTTGTATTATAATAAGCAAAAAACTAGTAATAATCAAAAGAGTAATTCTTCTAAATTTTATCTAAACAATATTGAAAATGAGTTAAAGGATATAGATAGTCATTATTATGAGGTGAACTAAATGTCATCTTTAATTTGGTATATTTATGAATTTGCAAGAAAAACTTGGATTGATGGATTTTTTAATGCTAAATCTAAAGAAGATATTGCTTCAAAACCAGACAGATTTAGAGATTTTCCTGAAGTAAAAAAAGAATATTGTATTGCTTGTGGTTCTTGTACTGCTTCTTGCCCGTCTCCAAATGCAATTAAACTTATTAGAGATAGTGATAATGAAGAAGCTCATGGTTTGGTATATCCAGAAATTAATCCTTCTGCTTGTATTAGATGTGGTTTTTGTGCAGAAGTATGTCCTTCTAAACCAAAAACTCTTTATTGTGGTGAAAATCATTTTATTAATGAAGAATTTAATATTATTCCTTCAAAAAGAAAATATGTTATTGATGATTATTTATGTATTAAATGTGGTAGATGTCAAGATGTTTGTGAAGTTGGGGCAATTGAGAATATAGATAATCATCTGTTTGTAAATCAGTCAAAATGTATTTCTTGTGGTAAATGTTTGAATGCTTGTCATGTTAAAGGTGGGATGAAAGGAGTTTTCATTGCAAATATTGAGGAGCAGAAAGAGATTATTGATCTTATAGTAAAAAGATTAGAAGAATATATTGAACTTAAACAAGAAAGTTTGAAAGAAATTCATGATGATGAACTTTTTTTATCTGAACTTAAATTTCAACCTTTATTTGATGAATCATTAACTATTTTAAATGATGAAGAAGTTGTTTATGAAGTTTTAGAAAAAACAATTAATAGGTTAAATATTAAATTAGTTATTTGGAATGATTCTAAATGTACTGATTGTGGATTATGTGTTAATGAATGTCCAACAGGTTCTATTAGTTTTACTGATAGAAATAAGGTCGTTAGAGATAAAAATAAATGTTTAAGATGTAGTATTTGTTATCAAACTTGTCCATTTTCAGTTATTCAATATTATTCTGCTAAATTTAATTTAGATGAAAAAGATGATGGTGAAAAAGTTATACATATAACTGTTAAAGAATCTCAATTAGCTAAAAGGAGGACTTAATTATGGATTCTAGAGTACCAAAACCTTTAAGGGATGTTGAAATTGATTTTGACATTAATAATAATAAATGTTTAAAATGTAAAAATAAGTCATGTCTTAAATCTTGTCCTATTAATTCTATTCATATTGGTGAGGATGGACTTGTCAAAATCGATGAAAATTGTTTTGGTTGTGTTCTTTGTAGAAATAGTTGTCCTTATGATGCTATTGAAATTGATGTTAAATTAGCTGAACCTATTCGTGAAAATGTTCCTAATATTAATAAAAAGCTTTGTCGAGCTTGTGGAGCTTGTGTTAAAGCTTGTAAATCTGGTGCTATTCACTTAAATTCTACTGGTGGAGAGGAGATATTTAGTGAAATTGATGAAGATAAATGTATTAGGTGTGGTTATTGTTATAGAGTTTGTCCTACTGATGCTATTAAATATGGTCATATTCTTCCTAAAGCAATTAAAGAAGGAAAAACTGTTGTTATAAATGATGAAGAATGTATTGGTTGTATGACTTGTCTTAGAGTATGTCCCTCTAAAGGAGCTATTGCAGTATCTAAGACTAATAAACTTCCATATATAGATCCTTCATATTGTGCAAGATGTGAAGAATGTTTAAAATCTTGTCCTTCTGAAGCTATTCATTATCTTACTCGGGATGATGCTTATATTTCATTTAATAAGATTAAAACTTTAGAAATAGCTCATGATATATTAGAAAAAGATATTAATAAATTATCTAAAGACATTCCAAAAATTGATTCTATTCTTATTGATTTGTTAGATGAACTTAATGAAAGATATCAATTTGAAGATTTTGACTTTAAAAATACTAAAAATATTTTTGATGTATCTGATGAGGAAGAATTTGGTAAATTAGAATTATTTACTTGTACTAACTGTAAATCTATTGTTGTAGAAGTTACAGATTTACTTGCAGATAAATTAACTAAATCTTTTGATAAAAAATTAGATATTGTTGAAATTATAGATATTTTAAAATTTTTCCCTCCAATCTCAAAGATTAATGTAATTGAAGATGAATGTATTGGCTGTGGTTTATGTCTGGATGTATGTCCAAATAAGTCTATTGAATTAGAAATGCCTTCTCCAATTAAAATCAATGATTCTTGTATCTTTTGCGGTAAATGTGCAGAAGTTTGTAATTTTGAAGCTATTCAATTAGAAGAGAAGTTTTTTACAAATAGAAATCATGATATTTTCTTTATTAAAAGAGATCTTAGAGGTCAAAGAAAAGGTACTTTTTCAGTTTTAGATTATGCTTGTCAATTATGTGAGGTTTGTGTAAAAAATTGTCCAACTAGTGCTTTATCTTCTGAAGGTAGAATTATTGTAAATCAAGAGGATTGTATCTCATGTAGACATTGTGAAACTTTATGTCCAGTTAATGCAATTAAAATATCTACAGTATGGCAATTTAACAATTAATTGATTATAATCACTGATTTGATTATTATTGATGATTAAATTATTTGATTAATATTAGATAACTATTTAAATAAAATTATTAATTCTTAATTATTCTAGAATATGTTGAAATTACTTGAAATTTATACGGTGATTTAATGGTTAGAAAAGTTTTTGTTACTGATTGTGAAGGTCCATTAACTTTAGATGATAATGCTTTTGAATTAGTAGCTAAATTTATCAAAGATGGAGATAAATTATTTAAAATAATTAGTGCATTTGATGATTATTTAGTTGATATAATAAAACAAGAAAATTATCATGCAGGAGATACACTTAAACTTATTACTCCTTTTTTTAAACTCGTAGGTTTAAAAAATAAAGATTTAATAAATTATTCTACTCAAAATATTAATATGGTTAATGGTGCTAATGAGATATTTAAAATTTCGAATAAATCTCTTAAATCTTTTATAGTTAGTACTAGTTATGGCCAATATATTGAAGCTTTATGTGATTATATTAATTTCCCCTTTGAAAATACATATTATACTTCACTTAATCTAGATATTGCTATTGAAAATTTAGAATTTGAGCTTGAAAAAATTGAAGAATTTAGAAAAATTATTTTAGAACATGGTTCAGGTAGTGAAGAAGATAATAAAATTTTATATAATATTTTCTTTGAAGAAATTCCTAAAATGAAAATTGCGGAAATGGTTAATAGTGTAATAACTGTTGGAGGTAAAGGTAAAGAGTTAGCAGTTAGAGATATTATTAAAAAATGTGATTTAATCGGAGATAAAAATGCTATTATGTATGTAGGGGACAGCATAACTGATGTAGAAGCTTTAAAATTTGCTAGTGATAATGAAGGAATAGCTATTTCATTTAATGGTAATAATTATGCAATTAACGCTGCAGATATTGCAATTATATCTGATAATGCAATTATGACTGCTATTATAAAAGATTTATTTATTAGATATGATAGGGAAACAATATTAAATTTTGCTAAAGAGTATTATGAAAAAGGTCATGAATATGCATTTGATTTCTATGAAGTAGAATCTAATTTAGTAGAGAAATTTGAAAATTTATATCATGGAAAAAATATTCCTGTAATAAATATTATTACTGAAGATAATAGAAAATATTTAACTAAATTAAGTGAAAAAATGCGTATTAATATACGTGGGAAAGATATTGGTGAATTAGGATAATTTTAATATAGCTTTTATTAAGTTTAAATAAATTAATTTGATGTGTTATTATGATAAATTATGATAAAGTTGAAGATACCTTTTTTGAATCATTTGATGGGATGTATATTCGTGCATTAATTACAGCTGAAGATGAATTAACTGTAAAACAAGCAGCTTATGATTCAACTGCAACTCCAAGTGCTGTTATTGGCAGAGTTGAAGCAGGGGTTGAATCTTTTGTAGATAAATCTGAAACTCCTGATGGTAGGCCTGGTGCTATTGTTCAGTTTTGGTTAACTGAGGATATTGAAAAATTTGAAGTAGAATTATCTTATAGAATTCGACAAGATATTCTTGTTAAACCATTTACAAGAGTATTTAGTTTAAATGAAAATCCGGTTGGATTTATTGGAATGATGAAACAAGTAGGTCATTGTGGTGATGGATATGAATCCGAAATTGAATTATTTAATCGAAAAATGATTAATGTTCCAATTGCAGTTCCTGATTTTCAGATAGAATCTGAACTTGGATATTCTAAAGGTATTATGGGTGGAAACTTTTGGTATATGTGTTCTACTAAAAAAGCTGTTCTTGAAGCAGGAAAAATTATAATTGATACAATTATGGAAATTCCTGGAGTTTGTACTCCTTTTGGAATTTGCTCTGCAGCTTCAAAACCTGAAACTAATTTCCCTTGGATTGGTCCAACTACTAATCATCCGTATTGTCCTTCTTTAAAAGAAAAATTAGGAGATGAATCAAAAGTTCCTGAAGATGTTAATTATATTCCTGAGATTGTTATTAATGCTATTGATGAAGAATCAATGAATTTAGCTATTAAAAAGGCAATTGATGCAATTATTGATATTGAGGGTGTAGTTAAAATATCTGCAGGTAATTTTGAAGGTAAGTTAGGTGAACATAAAACTAATCTCCGTGATATTTTATAAAATTAAGTTTGGATTATTTAAGTTTTACTTATTAGAGAATTCTTTATTTTAGAGTTCTTTATTAATTTTGAAGAATAATTAAATATATTGTGTAGTGACGTAAATGAATAAAAAAGATTCATGTTCAAAAAATATAACTGCTGAAGATTTAGGTGTAGATGAAATTCTTTATGATGCAATTGATGTAGATATAATTGGGTTTGGTGCTCTTAATGTAGATAAACTTTTCACTGTTAAAAATATTGCTGGTATTGATGGTGAAAGTTTTATCAAATCTGAAAAGAAAAATCCCGGAGGTTCAGCAGCGAATACTATAATTGGTCTTTCTAAACTTGGCCTTAATACTTCATATATTGGTAAAATAGCTGGAGATGAAGAAGGCGATTTATTAGAATATAATCTTATGGTAAATGATGTTTACACAAATAATCTTATTTATGCAGATAAAGGAAATTCAGGTAAAGTATTGGGATTTGTTAGTGAAGATGGAGATAGAGAACTTTATGTTGATCCTGGAGTTAATGATGACATAACTATTGATGAAATTAATCCATTAAATATTAATCAAACTAAAATATTACATTATTCTTCCTTTGTTGGGGATTCTTTAAATGCTCAAAAAGAGCTACTTGAATTTATTGATGATTCTGTAATTTTAAGTTTTGATCCTGGAATGATTTATGCTGAAAAAGGTATAGGGGCTATTGATTCAATTCTTAAACGAACAAATATTCTTCTTATTAATGAAAATGAACTTAAATTATTATTTGAAGATTTTTATAAAGAAAAATTAGATTTGTCTGAAGATATTGAAATTTCTTTTAGAGATTTGGCGGTTTATCTTAGAGATGATGGTATAGATACAGTTGTTGTAAAAAGAGGTTCTAAGGGAGCTTATGCTATTAATAATAAGGATTTTGAAGTTAAAACGCCTGCATTTAATGTTGATGCTATTGATACAACTTGTGCAGGAGACTCATTTAATGCAGGCTTTTTATTTGCTTATTTAAATAATTATGATTTAGCTAAATCATGTATAATAGCTAATTGGGTAGCTTCTAAATCAGTTCAAGGATTTGGAAATTCTAACTTTGTTAATGAAAAAGAATTATCTGAATTTATTAATAATGAATTTGGTATTTTGGATATTGGAGATTGATTAAATTAGTTATTAATAAATATTAGGATTATTATAGTAATATATTAGTATTGTGGATGATTATTATGGAAATTAAACTAAAAAAACAGATTGATAAATTAGAAGATGAGATTATATTTAAATCTGTAGATTTAGATGAAGATATGAATGAATTTAGTATAGATATTCACAATTATAAGACTGAAAATAAACTTATTACCATTTCTCCTCGTTGTATTAGATGTAATCTTTGTGCTGAAGAATGTCCTATTGGAGCTATTCAATCTGCTACTTGGTTTAGGGAAGCAAAAATTGAGGATAATTGTGTTCAATGTGAAATATGTGCTCAAACATGCCCAATATCCTGCATTTATGTATTGGAAGCAGAATCTTCTATTGAAAAAGACGATGTTGAAAATGGAGAAGTTAAATATTTTTTAAAAGATATTCCTGTTCGTCATAGACTTCTTAAATTAAAAGATATTTCAATAAAAAGAGATCTTTGTGTTGGTTGTGGATCTTGTACTCAATTTTGTCCTACAAAAGCAATTTTTTTAAAAAATGAGTCTTTTATTAAGGAAACAGGTGAAAAAATTGCTTCTGATTATGAAATAAGTGTGGATACTATTGATTTTAATACAGATTCTAATGGTGAAAGACTTTATTCTTATGTAAATAAAGATTTATGTATTGGTTGTGGATCTTGTAAAAATTTATGTATACATGGGGCTATTGAACTTGAAAGGAATCTTGGTCCTGTAATTATTTATAGTCATATTGAAGTTAATCAAAATAAGTGTGTGAATTGTTATTTGTGTGAAGAAAATTGTCCAGTTAATGCAATTAAAATTATAGAAGGTAAAGCAATATTGGATGATAGTAAATGTATACGTTGTAAAGAGTGTACTGCAAAATGCCCAGTAAATGCAATAAGTTTAGTTATTGATGAAGAAGGTTTAAATTTATAATTAGGATTATTATGATTATTTAAGTATTTCTAAGGTGGTTTATTAATGAAAGCATATCAAATGATGGAAAAAGATTTTGTTTATGTATCTAAAGATGATACAATCGTAGATGTTTCTATTAAAATGGAAGAAACTAAAAGGTTCACTTTACCTATTTTAGATAATTCTATGAGATTACAAGGATGGGCAACTTCCTTAGATATCACTAAAGGATTACGTGAAGGTAAAAAATTTATGCATGAAATTATGCATACTGTTAAGGAAATTAAGGTTGTTCACAGAGATGAACCTGCTAAAAATGTAGTAATAGATACTGCTGAGTTTAAATTAATTAATCTTCCTATTATTGATGATGATGAAAAAGTCATTGGTATTGTAAGACCTTTTGATATTATAGACACTATGTCTGATTTATATGATATTAAAGTTTATAAAATTTATGAAACTATGGAAAAACAACTTAAAGGAGTTACTTGGGAAGAATTAATGGAAGCTTCTGCTAAAGTAAGTATAAGAACTACTGGTATTCCAATTACTCCTAAGGAATATGAGGATAATATTCGTAAAGCTACTTTTGGTGATGCTATTTGGGCCACTGGTGGTTTAGAAAGTTTCTTTGCAGGTTTAATTTCTGTAGGTGAGCTAGTTATTGCTCAAAAGATAGGTCGTGGAAAGAAACCATAATTATATGTGTTTTCATAATTTAATTACCTTTTAGCTATTTTTTATTTTATT